>CAYZVG010000013.1:0-19972 GCA_964481595.1 uncultured Occallatibacter sp.
CCTCACGCCTCAATCTGCAACATACAAGGTCTGAAAATCCAGACCTGGGGCACCCGGCGATTCATCGGCTATCCGGTAGTTTCATCGAGAGGCCGCCGTTACGGTTGTTCGGCGCCGACTACGGTGAAGGAGTTGTAGAACCTTGCCACATCTTCGTCGCGGCGTGCGCCTTCTGTGGGGAAGGCGGCCGTGAGCATGTAGAGTCGGCCGCGGGCCAGAACCAGACGTGTGACCAATACGCCTCCGTTGGCGTTGCGCGCGGAGAACTGGCGGCCGGGGAAGCCCTGCTGGCTGATCTGGGATTGATCGATGAGGACGGTCTGCGAGCGTGCGAGCGCATCGCTAAGAGCCATGTCGAGCGTGCTGTCGGGGACGTTGCGGTTGAAGCGCTCCACGGGCGGATCGGCCTTCCAGGCGACGGAGTAGGAAGTATTGGTGTCGGGATAGGCGTAGATCATGTCCACATTTTCAACGCCGCCCTGCTCGGTATACGCCGGAACCTCGATCTGCTTTACATCCTGCGGCATGTCCACCTTGAAGCCATCGGGAGTGTGGTCGAGGGATTGCCAGACGATTTGCGGAGATGAGCCGGCAGCGCCGGACGCGGCCGTCTGCGGCTGGCTGCCGCCGGCCGGATGCGGGCCAAATCCCAGAAGATCGCGGTGCTGGTAAAGAACGTAAAGTCCCGCGACCAGGATCAGCGCCAGAAGGAGGTAGAGCAGGCGTTTCACACTCTCAAGAGTGCCTCTTTCCCAGCCGCGTGGCAAGAGGAATGCTTTGTTGAGGTTGGCTTTTGGCAGGCGGGGATGGAAATCGGGCGGTCGGGGCGGGCGAAGGCGGGGAAAAATAATCCTGCGGATGAGAGTAATCCACTTGCAACCTTTTGCTTTACAAGGCATCCTAATAGGTAATTAGCAGAGGCTTCCCCGAAAATCCTACCCAAGCAAGGTACTCACTCCTTCTTGAAGGTCCGTTGTTGGACCTCTTCTCACAAATTCCCCCTGGATCCCCTCCCAAATATGCCTCTCGAGCGGGCCTACCGGAAGGTAGGCCCATACGCTCTCACTGCTGACGTGTGCCCGTGGATTCCCCTGTGCAGACACGGCAATCGCATTTGAAAAGGCGGTAAGGGATTGTTTTGAAGGGCACGGATTTACATCTTGCTACAAAGGAATTTGACAGACAGAAGGAAAGGCCCGCGGCTAAAGCCGCATTGAATTGAGGGACTTCATTCAGGAGGCTAAAGCCTCCCGCTCCCTCCGACGGTCCAAATCCGGAGCTTTTCACCAACATGTAAATCCGTGCCCTTTCAAAGCCTCTGTTGTTCTTGATTCCGATTCCAAATGAGATTGACCCGCTTGGGCAGACGACTTGTGAGCGTTCACAGGCTATGATGCCCTCCGGCTAAAATCGAATTCACATGGCACACGCCGAACCACACAAGACCGGACGACCCAAGGCCGCCCCGGCCAGCGCCGCACCTGAGCTGAACGAGCCTGATACGAACGAACCCGCTGTGAATCATCTCGACACGCTCTTTAACGAGGCGGGCCTGGTGCGCAGCCTGCGCGGCGGATCGGGTTCCGTAGTCCGGCCGCACCGCTTTGAGCGGGCTGCCAGCGAGGAGCTTGCAAAGCCCGCTCCCGCGCCATGGGTTGCCGCCAACGGCGTTGCTTTGCTCAAGGTTCCCGCATGGCAAAAGATGGCCTGGCTTTGGCATGGATTTGCGACGCGCAAGGGAGGCGTGAGCCGCGCCTATTGCCCTGAGGATGGGCCGGGGGAGTTTAATCTGGGCTTTACGGCCGAGGACGCGCGCGAGGCGGTGATGCGCAACCGCGCTTTGCTGGCCGAGGCGGTGACGGGCAACGCGGAGACGCCGCTGGTGGCTCTGCGGCAGTTCCACTCAAACCTGGTGCGGACGGCGACGGCGGCCGATGCCGGGCGCGAGCGGCCGTGGAAGGCCGACGGCTTGATTACCGGCGAGCCGGGGCTGCTGATCGGCATCCAGACGGCCGATTGCATTCCCGTGCTGGTGGCAGACCGCAAAAAGCGGGTGGTGGGGGCATTCCACGCCGGCTGGCGCGGCACCGTAAAGCGCATTGTGGAGCTGGGCGTGGGACGGATGCGGCTGGAGTTTGGCTCGAAGCCGGAAGACCTGGTGGCCTCGATCGGGCCCGGTATCGGCGCCTGCTGCTATGCGGTGGGCGAAGAGGTGCTCTCGGAGTTCGAGTCGCAATTCAGCTACGCACTGGAGCTTTTTCGCGAGGTTTACTCTTCGGATGCGGTGCGCGACAAATACCCCATGCTGTTCCTTACTCAGCGCGCCCCAGGCCACTCGCCCATCGGGCCCAGCCTGCATCTTGACCTGGTTGAAGCCAACCGGCGTCAACTGCTGGCCGCGGGATTGCGGGCGCGGTCTATCCACGCCGTGGGCGGATGCACCAACTGCGAGACCGGTCTGTTCTTCTCTCATCGCGCCTCGCATGGATACGCCGGGCGCATGATGGCGGTGATTGGAATCGGAGGCTGAAGCAGCCGCACATAAGCAAATCCCGCCCTGGGAGGTTGGGCGGGATGTTTGCTGAGATTTTCCTGTTGACACTAAGAGCGATCAGGAAGCACTGGCGGCCTCGCCAGGGTTCACCAGGTCGCGCAGTTCCTTTGACGGTTTGAAGTAAGGAACACGTTTGGCGGGGACATCAACGCGTTCGCCGGTTTTGGGGTTGCGGCCAATGCGGGGATTGCGCTGGCGGATGCGGAAAGACCCGAAGCCCCGGATCTCGATTTTGTCGCCACTCTGCAGGGCGCCAATCACGGAATCGAAGATTGTCTCAACAATGACCTCGCCATCGCGGCGCGTTAGATCGCCCAAGGCGGTTACCTTTTCTACCAGGTCTGCCTTTGTCATGCGCGTTAGACCTCCGCTTCACAGCATAACCGGATTCTCGCCGGTAAGGCGCAGAAAAATCAAGCCTCTTGTTACATTCTAGCCTTTGTGCATCAGCAAGTTGGGCAAAGAAGGCGCGGGCCAGGCTGAGCCGCGGCCGGTTTGCAGTATGATATCCAGAGTCTCCCTGGGAAAAACCTGGCTGGAACCACACCGGGGCAGCGCAGAGACCCTGGCCTCAATGCCTTACCCGAACTACAGCATCGTGATCCCGGCTTTTAACGAGGCGCACCGGATTCCGGCGACGCTTGAGTCGGTTGTGAGCTGCATCCGCGCGCGGGGCTGGTCCGCCGAGGTGGTTGTGGTCGACGACGGATCGACCGATGCCACCGCGCAGGTGGTGCGTGCGTTTGTCGAACACGCTCCCGAGGTCCGTCTGATGCAGAATCCCGGCAATCGCGGCAAAGGGTACAGCGTTCGATCCGGTCTTTTGAACGCGCTTGGCGAAGTGGTGATGTTTACCGACGCCGACCTGTCCGCGCCGATGGAAGAGGCACAAGGGCTGTTTGACGCCATCGCCGGCGGCGCAGATATCGCCATTGGGTCGCGGTGGCTGGAGCGGAATCGCCAGACCATCCGCCAGCCGCTTTACCGGCAGTTCTTCGGCCGCTGCTTTAACGGCGTAACACGCCTGGTGATGGGGCTGCACTTTGCCGATACGCAGTGCGGATTCAAGGCCTTTACGCGCGCCGCCGCGCAAACCATTTTCCAATTGCAGACCATTGAGCGCTGGGGCTTCGACCCCGAGATTCTCTTCATCGCCGTCAAGCGGGGCTACAGCATTGCCGAAGTGCCGGTAAGCTGGGCGCACGACGAGCGCACCCGCATGAGCTACCTGAAAGACGGCATGAAGATGCTTGAAGAGATTGCCATTGTGCGCTGGAACGCACTGCTTGGCCGGTACAACAAGCACGTCGAGCGGATTCACCGCGAGGGGCTGGTCAAGTAGCGACCGGCGGTTGCCGCGCGGTTTGCCAATCTACCCACTTTTCCTCAGTTCTTGGGTCTTATCCGCACCGGACTTCGTCCCTCTTTACTGGACGGATTGCTCTAGCGTGTTCGGAATGCGCCTGGGCCTTATGCGAGATGCGCGCGGCTTTCTTTTCCAGATGAAAAGGAAACTTGAGTGCGTGTTTTGGGGCAGGCGCGATCCAGAAGATGCCGTGATTCCGTAACGCGATCGCAAACGTGATCGCCAGGAGAATGTTGAATGCTCAAGAAAATCGCGCTTGCAGTTGCTTTCATCGCGCTCGGCTCAATGAGCGCGCTAGCCGCAGACTTTAACGGAAAGTGGACCGGCGAAGTCCCGGGCCGCGACGGAAACCCGCAAACGATCAGCTTCGACTTCAAGGTCGATGGCGCAACCCTTACCGGCAAGGTGACCACGCCGCGCGGCGATAACGACATTACCAACGGCAAGGTCGACGGCGACAGCCTCTCCTTTGACCAGGTAATCACCTTCGGCGACAACAACTTCACGATCCACTACGCCGGCAAGGCCGATGGAGCCACGATCAAGTTCACGCGCAGCTTCGGCTCGGGCGGGCCGGGCGGCGATCGCCCCCCGACAGAGTTTGTCGCCAAGAAAGCTCAATAGTTCACATTCGACGAATTGAATCTGCTGTCCTGGATGTACATTTGCCCCGCACCGGCTAAGCCGGGCGGGGCAATTCTTTTGCGCGGCGATGCAGAACTCGCACGCGATCGTCTCAATCCGGCTATGCTGTCGCCGTCTTTGCGATGGCCTGAAGGCCGCGGTCTTCAATCTCGAACTCGCGCATCTTGTACTTCTGGATTTTGCCTGAAAGCGTAGCTGGGAACTCGGTGACGAAGCGGATGTGCTCAGGGATTTTGTAGTAAGCGATCTGGCCCTGGCAGAAGCTCTTGATCTCCTCTTCACTAGCTTGAACACCGGGCAGGAGCCGCACCCAGGCAACCACGATTTCGCCCAGGCGCGCGTTGGGAATGCCCACCGCCTGCACCTCGCCGATCTTGGGGTGAGTGTAGAGAAACTCCTCGACCTCGCGGGGATAAATGTTTTCACCGCCGCGAATGATCACGTCGCGTGAGCGGCCGGTGATGTGAATGCAGCCATCCTCGCGCATGACGCCCAGATCGCCGGTGTGCAGCCAGCCGTCGGGTTGAATCACCTCGGCTGTACCGTCAGGATCGCCGTCGTACCCCTTCATGAGCGCATAGCCGCGCACGCACACTTCGCCTTGCTGGCCATAGGGCAACAGCTCCTGCGTATCGAGCGAGCGGATGGCGATTTCAGTTTGCGGCATGGCCCGGCCCACCGTCTTGACGCGCACTTCAATCGTGTCCTCGGCGTCGCTCATGGTCACCACCGGCGAGGTTTCAGTCTGTCCGTAGGCGATAACCAATTCGCGGCAGTGCATTTCGCCAAGCACGCGCTTCATCAGCTCCACCGGGCAGGGTGCGCCGCTCATCATGCCGGTGCGCAGGCTGGTGGTGTCGTAGCTCGAAAAGTCGTCGAGCGCGAACTCAGCCACGTACATGGCGGGAACGCCGTAGACGCTGGTGGCCCGCTCTTCATGCACGGCTCTCAGCGTGGCGCGGGCATCGAAGGTCCAATTGGGCAGGATGAGGGCCGCGCCGGTGTTGAGGGCGGTCATGGTGCCGATGACACATCCGTAGCAGTGAAACAAGGGCACGGGAACGACGATCTTGTCCTGCTCGGTGTAGTGAAATCCCTGGGCGAGGAACTGGCCGTTGTTGACCACGTTGTGGTGGGTAAGCAGCACGCCCTTGGGCAGACCGGTGGTGCCGCTGGTGTACTGGATATTGGCGACATCGTCGACAGCGACGCGATCGGGGAGGCGGCCATCGGCGTCAAGCAGCGCAAGCCACTCGGGCGAATCGAAGTAGATGGTGTGTTCGAGCGCCAGATCGAGCCCGTGACAGGCTCGGCCAAGAATCTCCTCGTAGTCGGCGCGCTTGTCTTTGTGCCACAGAAACAGGGCCTTCATGCGCGAGCGGGTAAGCGTGAACTCGAGTTCGTGGGAGCGGTACGCTGGATTCAGGTTGACCAGGGCCGCACCGCTGCGCGCGCATCCCATGTGCATGATGACCCATTCGATACAGTTGGTTGACCAGAGGCCGACTCGATCACCGTGGCGGATGCCGAGCGACCACAGCCCGCGCGCCACGCGATCGGCCGTGGCGTCCAGTTCAGCCCAGGTGAGGCGCTTTTGCTGATGAAGGCTGGCTACGGCGAGGTGATCGGGGTAGCGATCCGCGGTGCGATGGAGAAGATCGCCGACGGTCAAATCAAGCAGCGGCCGGCTTGGCCCCCGCGCGTAGCTCACGGTTGAAAGCTTCTCTTCAACAGGCATAAGGCTTTTGAACGTGCAACACCGAACGGAAGTTTACGCCGTGCAGCCCCTGGTGTAGTGTGATTCAACTCACACCGCACGAAGGTCATTTGGTGCTTGCCGGCGTGACTTGCCAGCGTGGTTGCCATCATAATTTGCTCTCTGCAAGACCCGGCACTGGAATCCCTATTGCGCTTGATCGATCAGGATTCCAGGTCGGGCGAGATGCCGGCTTCCGCTTCCATCCCGGCGAGGATGCCGTGCATTTGCACGAACTCGGGACGATCAGCGAGAGGCTTGAGGCGCGGATCGGCAAGCGTTTGGAAGAACCACGGGCAGCGGTTCTGCTCGGCTGCGCCCAATTCGGCGATTGCGGAGTCAAACTCGCCCAGCGCCACGTAAGCAGCAGGCATAAAGGTCTTGAGCAGGTAGCGCTCGCGGCCGAGCCATTGCTGCCGTTCCAGGATGGATTGAGCCTCGCTGGTGTTGCCTGCCATAGCCAGCGCATAGGCATGGACGGAGGCAGCCGGATCGAAGTAAGGCTGCCGCTGCACCAGGCTGCTTGCAATCTCAACGGCCCGTGCGGCCTCACCGTTGAAGGCGAGAATGATGGCGCCATAAATGCTGGCGCTCTCATGCTCGGGAAAGAGCTTGAGCGAGTGCTCGATCTGCTCCACGCTTTCACCTGCCTCGCCGGCAAGATGCAGAATCCAGGCCAGGTGCGCCTGCAGCCACGGCGAATAGGGGTCTAGCTGGATGGCCCCGCGCACCAGGTCGACGCCTTCTCCAAAGCGATGACGGCTGAGCGCGAACATGGAGCGCGCGCGGGTAATCCACGGATCGTGAGGCAGCCAGGCGGAGAGAGCCATGTTGCGCAGCGCGGCAGGCAGATTGCGGTCGTAGTAGAACGCGATCCAGCCAAGCGCCGGCAAGGCGGCATCGGCGCGCAACAGCGGCGGGGGAATCGATTCGATGGCGCGGCGCGCGATCTCCGCCGTGGTGGCCGGAGACATGTAGCCGTAGATCGATTGCGCGACGCACACATTCACCAGATCGATGCGGGCGTCAATCAGTTCTGGATCGAGTTCGGTGGCGCGCAGCAGGTGCTGCAGCCCGTCTTGCATGCGATGCCGCTGCAAAGTTTGCCACTCATGGCGCGCACGCTGAAAAATCTCATAGGCCTCGCGCCGGGATTGCGGGTTTTCCTGCTCCGGCGCGCTCTCTGCGGCAGACGCCGCGACCGCGGAGATGGTCACGCCTTCCAACGGCTTGGCAGGGAGCGGCTCGGTGCCGGCTGCGGGCAAGGGACCGGGGCGCGGCGCGAGCGGCGTGGGCTTTTCAGGAACGCCGAGGCGAAAGGCCAGACGGTCGCTCAGCTCCGCCTCAAGGCCGGCGGTGCGCCCGCGGTCTACGAGCAGATCTTCAACCCATATCTGCACGCCGTCTTCCACGCGAATCATCTCTGCGCGCAGCCGGTAGTTTGCGGGCAGGGCGCTGAGGGTTCCGGCCAGAACCATGTCGGCATGAAGGGCCTCGCCGGTTTGCTGAGCGGTCAATCCACGGCGCGCCAGGGTGAATACCGAGTCCTGGGCCAGCACGCTCACCTGCGCCGGACGAGAGTTGGTGAGCCTCGCCATGGTTTCCTCAGCAAGAACCGGTCCCAGATACTCGGGCACTCCATAGCCGGTGGCAAAGGGCAGAATCACCAGACGGGGAAGGCCGCCCCCCAGGCCGTTGCCGTGGGTTTTTACGCCCGGCGTAAAGCGGTAACCCCGCTTGTATACGGTCTGAATGCAATCCTCTGGATGCAGGCGCGAGCGCAGCGACGAGACGCATTTCAGTACGCTGTCGTCGGTCACGTGCACGTCTCCCCAAAGAGCGTGACGCAGCTCAAGCGGGGTGACAATGCGGCCGGCGTGGGCTGCCAGCAATCGCAACGCCGCCAGCTCTTTAGGAGGCAGGTGGACTGGCATTTCTCCGCGCAGGAGCGTGCCATCCGGCTCAAGACGGAAACCTGCGAACGAGAATCCCGGGGTTTCAGTGCCGGGAACAACAGAAGTACGTTGATGCATCGTACCCAACGCAGTTCTTCAGCATGCTGGATTACCAGTAGGCCGAGGTTACCCCGCTGCAGTTGCGCATTCGGGGGCGCCGGCTAGGCTCAAGGCCCTGCGCGGCAGACAACATCTGAGGGAAAAAGGTACAGCGGGCTCTTTGAACTCTGCGTTTCAAATGAGCTGTATTTGTATTTGATTATGACCGGTAAAGCCGGGGGAGTGGCAAGTTTTCTCAGAAATTTTTTCAGATTTATGCTTCGGAAACTAGTTACTTAGTATCAATACAGTAAACATGCGAAAAACTCCGCATGTTGAACATTCATAGGCGTTTGAGGTGAAAACTGCCGGCAAACACCACTCCGCAAGTTGTGCGGACATCGGAGCAGAAGACTCACTCTATGAAGAGAATATGCGGTGAATCGTTGACCGTGCGAATCGATTGGAAACGAGGCACTTAGAGCATCTCTGCTGCTGTTTCAGAGTGGCCGTTGGCGTGCGAGATTGCCGCTCCCTGCCAGCCGCGTCAACCTTACCGCTTCCGTGCGCTCCAAATCCAGAGAAGAAATGCTCCAGGCGCTAAAAGTGTCCCATTTCTGGTCAATATTTCGACCGGATGGCGTAGGTAAACCCCATCGTGAACTCGAACGAGTTCCGCTTTGTGGGAGGCAGAGAGGCAGGCGGGTCGTTCAGGTAGCTGTCGAGAGTGCCAAGGGAGAAGCTGAGGTTTTTGTACGCAGGAAACGCCACGGCGTCGGATTCGTTGACAGAATAGGCATGAGCGTCGTTGAATGCGGGGATGAACGAAAGCCCTTGAGTGTAGGTAAGTCGCTTGAGATGCAGAAGATAGCTTGCGGCAATCGTGGAACCTACCAGGTTCTTGCCAGAGCCGCTGCCGAAGAACTGCTGCTTCTCATACTGGATGGTGGCCTTCAGGTCGGCTTACTGCGTGGGGGTCTTCAGGGCCGTCCAGCCCAAGCCGCCGCCGTAGATCTGCTGCAGATTGAGGCTTTGGGCAAAGTTGTGGTCGAACGCGGTTTCCGCCAGCGCGAAAAACCTTGGAGAGAGATACTCGTCGCGCTCGGCGTCGGCGTGGTAGATGGCTGTCTTTGTAACCACTGCGGCCACCTGTACAGGCGGCGGGCCGGGGTTGGTATAGGCCGGTTGGGTGGTCTTGCCAATTGACCCGGCAAAGTCCACCGCCGTGCGATTGCGCACTCGCAGCCAGCTAACGCTGGGAACCGTGCGCACCAGGCCGATGCCGCCGGAGAAGGTGTATTGGTTTTGCGTCGCCGTCACCAGCGTGCCGCCCGCAGTGGCCGCGCCGGTCCAGGCTTGAAAGAAGCCCGGCTCGTGGTTCAACTGCTTGTCGAGCGTGGCCGCATCCATGATGAATTGCGCGTGCTCAACGGGAATGGCTGCCTGGGCCGGCGCGCCCTCGGGCCGGATGGTGACGGCCTGGTCAACCACATCGATGCTTCCAGTAACCATCCTGCGCTCGGCTTTGCGTCCGAGGGGCTTTTCCTGGTCGTTGACCACGGCGAACTTCTGGCTGGAGTGCAGTTCCTTGATCTTGTCCCAGCCCAGGGAAACATCGCCGAGGACATCGCTGTGGAATGTGACCTTGCCGGCGATCTCGCTGACAAAGGCGCCGTGCAGCGTGTCGCCGTTCGAGAGCACCAGGACATCAGGCGTCGTGGCAGGCTTGGCTTGCGCCGCGCAGAGGACTGACAGCGCCAGCGCTGCCAGGGCAATAGAGAACCGGCAACATTGGCCGGATATCCGGCGAATGGATAGGCCGGAGACGTGAGGATTTAATTCGTTCATTGTGCGTTCGTCCTTTGAGGGGGAATCTTGTTCGTTCAGACCCGGCAGAGACAGGCAGACACCCAGCGGTTGCAATGTGCCGGATGCGCGCGGGAAAAACGCGCATCGGCGGAGCGGTCTGCCCACTTTCGATGCGATGGAAGAAAGGGGTTCCTTTTCGCAGCAGGCTCAAAAACCAGCAGAAAAACTTCAGACATTGTTCAGAAGTCTGAGTCCTATGTACTGCAAGAATCATGACATATCCGAGGCCAGATTCGAAATGGCCGGGGAGTGGAAGGAAGCATTATGGCAAAGGCTGTCTCTTACGCGTTGTGGTCGCTAGAACCCTATTCCATTGGACTGAAGCTGCGCACCTTGCGCACCCAGAAGCGTTTGACGCTGTCGCGGCTGGCGACCGAGACCGGCTTGTCGACGGCGCTACTGTCGAAGCTGGAGACCGACCGCATGATTCCGACGCTGCCGACGCTGGCGACGATTACCCGCGTGTATGGCGTTGGCTTGAGCTACTTTTTCTCAGAGCCAGGCCGGCACGCGCTCTCGATTACACGCAAGGCTCACCTTGAAGGCGAAGGGCGCGGGCCCGATCCGTTCAAGATGACACCATTGAATGCGGCGGCGGGGAACTCGCATTTGACGGCGCACATGATCGACTTTGCGGCGAATGGCGCCACAGCCACGGCAGATTGCTTTCGCGAATCGAGCGGCGTGATTTATGTGCTCGAAGGCCGGCTGCAACTGGAGTCGGGCGGTATGGAGGAAGTGCTGGAGGCCGGCGACTGCGCGTGCCTTGAGAGCGAAATGCCGCTGGCGTGGAGCGCGGCAGGCAAGGAGCGCTGCCGCATTCTGGCTGTGCTGCCGGGCAAACCTCGGGCTAAGAGCGTCTCTCCTACTGCTGCGTAGCCGCAGTTGCTGAGAAAGCTGCCGCAGCAGCTCCCTCGATACCGCCAGAACAGCCGCCTTAACGCGGCTGCATGTTGTAGAGGAAGTAAGCGCGCAGTTCCAGGTAGGGACCGTGGAAGTCGCGCGGCAGCGGCGGATAATTTGAGCCGGTGAGCGCGCCCCACGCGGCGCGGTCCAGGGCCACGTCGCCGGACTGTCCGACCAGGTGCATGTCTGTGATGCGTCCGTTGGGCAGAACCTTGAATTGGATGGCGACCGCGCCCGATTTATTGAGCGGCGCATTCACTTCTTCGGGAATCAGCGGGTCCCAGGTGCGCTCGGTTTCGTAGTGCCAGCGCTGCAGCCAACTGCTGAAGTCCACACCCTGCGTGTCGGAAAGAACCTGCACGCCGCCGGTGCCTGCGCCGGGATGCTGGGTCAATACATCCGGGCCCAGGTTGCCCCGGCCTCCCGCGCCATGGCTCTGCGCGGCGTTGCGCATGGCGTCGCGTAACTGGTCGGCGGGATTGTCGGAATTCATGGCGAAGTTGGGCCGTGCGGGCACAGCCGCGGGCCGCGGCGCATCCACCTGCGACTCGGTTTGCGGCTTGGGCGGCACGGGAGCCTGCGGTTGAGGCTGCATCTGCTCGGGGGCCTTGGTTTCCTGCGGAGGCGGAGCGGACTTCTGCATATCCTCAAGCGTCTTTTTGTCGATGACGGGAGGTTTGGAAAGCGGCTTGGCTGCCGGCTTGGGCCGCGCCTTCTGCAGCGCATCGGGCGGCACATCAAGATAGGTAAGGTCTTTGCGTTCCTTGATGGCGTCAAATGGATCGACTACCGCGGGCACCTTGAGAATGTATTTGGGAATCCAGGTGATGGCTGACAAAAGAAACAGGTGGAAGAGAATCGCGATCCAGATGCCTTCGCGCAGCCGCGCCCAGCGCCGCTCGTCCTCAAGCTCGCCGATCATCTCCAGCAGTTCGTGGGTGTCGTAGTCAACCCAGCGCGAACCGCGCACTACGGGAGGACTCGATGGGCTGCTTTCATGGCTTGGATCGGAACTGCCTTCGGCGGAGTTGCCGGAATCCTCAAGCACAGCCGGGCCCGCCTCGGGACTGGCGCCCTTTGACTTTCCGGGCTCGTTCACGTCGGCTGGCGCTTTGCTGGTGGGCATTTGTTGCTGGTGTCTCTCGGAGGATAATTTGCCGTACCGGCTCCGCGTAGAGTCCCTTAGCACTATTCTCTCATCTCTCGGATTGCCCGATCCAGATTCGCTGTCAGGTTTTGGCGTTCGGGATTGGCGTTTCCGTGCGCAAAGCGCTGGGGCCGCTGCGGCCCGTGGTTTGCCTCGTACAATGGTTCTTTGTGATATGGACGGATAAGCAAGCGGAAAGGGAACTTGTTTGAAGCAGTTTTTTGTACGAGGAATGGCCTGGTGGAAGCTGGCCGCGCTGCCCGCGCTGGTAAAACTGGGAGCCTGGGGCGCATTTGCCGTTGCCCTGCTTGACTCCTCCACCATTCCGGTTCCCATGGACGCCATTCTGGCGGTGTACGTCTGGAACAACAAACCTCACTTCTGGCTCTATTGCACGATGGCCGCGGCCGGCTCGGCCATTGGCGGCCTGCTGCCCTACGGATTGGGACGGGCCGGCGGCGAACTGTTCCTGCTGAAGCGGATTGACCGCGTAAAGTTCGAGAAGCTGCGTGCGCGATTTGAGAGCCAGGAGATTCTGGCCGTCATGATCCCCAGCATGCTGCCGCCGCCCACGCCATGGAAGATGTTCGTCTTTGCCGCGGGCGTCTTTGAGATGCGCGTGCCCGCTTTTCTGATCGCGGTCTTCGCGGGCAGAATGCTGCGCTGGCTGATTTTGTCGGCGCTGGTGCTCACGCTCGGACCGGGCGCGGTACAACTGGTGGCGCACCACGCTGGGCCCCTGGTGCTGGCGGTGTGCGGTCTGGCCGCTATTGGCTTTGGCTGGTGGTGGTTGCGCAAAAAGCGCGCGGGCAAGCTGAGCTAGGCACAAAAGCAGACAGGCTGTGATTCTGGCATAAGGTCAGCGGGGAGCCGTGTTGCACTCGAACCACAGCGCAAGATGCTCCTCCGAGATTTCGCCAGCGGCCAAACGCCAGAAGGTGAGAACCCGATCCTCTTTCATCGCGGTCACTTCAAGACCGTTCAACCTGAGAAAGGTGAGGGCAACGGTGAATGCCGTACGTTTGTTCCCATCCACAAAAGGATGGTTGGCGATGATTCCCTTGGCGTAAGCAGCCGCCAGCCTTGCGATAGGAACCTCTTGCTCGGAGTATGCGAAGAGATTCTTCGGGCGGGCTAAGGCGGATTCCAGCAGCCCAGGGTCGCGCACGCCTTCCGGGCCGCCGTGGCGCATCAGCGCCTCCTCGTGCATCCAGAGAACGACGTCCGGCCTGATCCAGACCGGCTCTTTCACTCAGCGAGCCTCTGCAACACGTCGCGGTTTTCGCGCATCACCTCACGCGCCGCCTCCATCTGGGCAGCGAACTCCTTGTCGAACAGGAGCAGGCGAATGCCCTGGGGACCCTCGGTAATGTAGAGCGTATCGCCCTTTTTTACATTGAGCCGCACAAGCGTTTCCTTGGGCAGAATGATGCCAGCCGAATTACCGATGGCGATGATTTTGGCGGTCGTTGGCATGGGAAGCCTCCTGCAATGCACCTTATTATAACTTAAGTTATAACATTCGATACTTTTGACAGCCGTCAACCGCGGCTGAAATCCAAATTCACCCTTGATCGTGATAGAGCTGGCTCACTTCGCCAATCGAAAAAACCGCTGCGCGCGGGCTACATCTTTGAAAATCTGCGCCTTCAGCGCTTCAGGCGTTGGCCACTCGATTTCGCCGCGCAGACGCAGCAGAAAATCAAGCCGGACCGGCGTTGTTTCGTCCATGTCAATGGGCTCGAAGTCGAGAATGTGCGACTCGACGGCGAAGGAGGCCGCGCCAAAGGTGGGGCGGTTGCCGACGTTCGTGACCGACTGAAATGAGCGGCCGTTCACGGTGAGCCGCGTGACGTAGACGCCGAATGCGGGCAGCAGATCGCTGTACGGGGCAAGGTTGACGGTGGGTACCAGCAAACGGGTGCCGATGCCGCGTCCGCGAGCCTGTGTTGAGAGGACTGAAAAGGGTCTTCCCAGCATCCAGCGCGCGCGGCGCATGTCTCCGGTGGCCACCAATGCGCGAATCGCGGAGCTGGATATCTCAAGGCCATGAACCCGCACCGGAGAATGCACGCGCACGGTAAAGCCCATCTCCGCGCCCAGGCTCTCTAGTTCGGCAACACCGGCCTCTGCGCCGCGGCCAAAGCGGAAGTTTCGCCCTTCATGCAGGGCGCGCACGCCCATGGCTCCGGCAAGGATGCTGCGCGCAAACTCCCGCGCGGTCAGGTTGGCCAGCTCCGCGTTGAAGGGCAGCACGGCAACAGCGTCAATGCCGGTGGTGGCCAGAAGGCGCAACCGCTCGGGAATGGGCGTTAACAGCCGCGGCGCTTGCGCTGGGCGCAAAAACTGCTCGGGGTGCGGATCGAAGGTGACGGCGATCGAGCGCGCGCCGGAGCTGTGCGCCTCATCGGCAATGGCGGCAAGAATCTGGCGATGGCCAAGATGCACGCCGTCGAAGTTGCCGATGGCGGCGATCGACGGGCCAAAGTCCACGGGAATGCCGGCCATGCCGCGAAAGACGCGAAGAGACGGCGGCGCGCCGGAACCGCCGATGCCGGGCTTGCTTATGCCGGTCACTGGCTCACGCTCACGGGAATCGTCAATTCTACGGGAACCGTCAATCCGTCATAGGACAGCCGGATGTTGGGGGGCAAAACACGGTTGGTTTCTTCGTGGCCCAGTTCGTGCGCGATATGCGTAAGCCAGGTTTGCCGAGCGCCGATGCGCCGCGCCCAACCCACCGCCTGTTCAAGTGTGGCGTGGCTGGGGTGCGGCGCGTGACGCAGCGCAGACAGCACCAGCAGCTCGACGCCTTCGAGCAGCGGAAAGCTCGACTCGGGAATCGCGCTTACGTCGGTCAGATATGCGGCCTTGCCGAAGCGAAAGCCGGAGATCTCCATATCGCCGTGGATCACGGGAACGCGCACGAACTCGACGCCGTGGACCCGCGTACGCGCGCCCAGCGGCTCAAGCGTAACCTTGGCGCGATTGATGTAAGTTGCCTGCGGCGAAAAGGTGTAGTCGTACACGTGGCGAAGCACTTTCGCGGTCTACTCGGTGGCGTAGAGCGGAATGGGGCCGCCGTGGCGAAAGGCGATAAAGCTTAGCGGGCGCAGATCGTCCAGGCCGAGGATGTGGTCGGCATGGGCGTGGGTGTAGAGCACCGCGTCAACATGCACCAGGTTTGCGCGCAGAGCCTGCTCGCGAAAGTCCGGGCCGGTGTCGATGATCACCGAGCGCTCCACTGCGGCTTGCCCGTTGCCGGGCTCGCGCCAGCGAAGCAGAATTGACGGACGCAGCCGGCGGTCGTGCGGATCGGCCGAGGTGCAGACCGGACACGCACAGCCCAGCGTCGGAACCCCCATCGAGGTTCCAGTCCCCAGAAATGTGAGAGTACCTTCCATTGCGAGCTTCTAGCTTCTAGCCTCTAGCTACTAGCTTAAAGCGGCGGAGCGGCGCGATCGACCTAACACTCGATCTCGTTCTAAGCCCGCAACCGCTAGCTCAGGCAAGGCCCAGGCTAGCGGCTAGAGGCTAGTAGCTAGAAGCCGCTTTTTTACTTCTTGCCCGGTGGAGGCGGAACGGGGCCCTGCATGGCTTGCATGCTGATCATGCTGGTGAGTTCGAGGAACGCCATGCGCACTTCAAACAGAACCGTATCGAGCATGCGGGTTTCGGCGTCGGTCAGGTTTCCTTTGGTCTTTTCAGCCAGAACGGCCAGCATGTCGATGGTGCTGCGCGCGCCGAGAATATCCACACGCGGGCGTTGACCGTCCTGCGTGCCCGCACCCATCTGGATCATGGCGGAGACGTAGAACTGCTGCACCAGTTGATCGAAAGAGACCGGCGGGGGCGCGCCGGCGGCAGGGTTTTGCGCTCTGATCAGGTCTTCAAGCCGCTGCGAAGAGGCGTCGTAGGCAGCCTTCTGCTTGTCGCTCTCCTCGGCGGTGGGCGCGGGAGGCATCTCCAAATCTTGTTCGGCCGGCGTCTCCTGCGGGGCTTCGTTCACCACCAGGCGAGGTCCGGCGTGCTCAGTGGGAGCGCTGGGCGGGGCAGCGGTTGCTTTCTCCGGCTCAGGTTCCTGGGCGGCCGGCGTGGTTCCCTTCTCTTCTTCCGCTTTCATCTTGCGGCGGTCAATCACTTCAAACTTCGGTGAATCGCTCATGGCTCCTGTTTTCCAAACGGGCAGGCTGGTGTTGCCGCCTCCCGAATCCTGACGATGATGTGCAAATGGCCCGGTCTCTTGAACTGCGTTATAGCGCCGGCGGTTCCGCCAATATCTGCGCGGAGCCTTTAGCCTGGCCGACGGCATAGGTAAAGCTCTGGGAGCGCGCTTCAGCGTCCGCGCGCACCACTCCCAGAGCGAAGATTCGACTTCCCACCTTGAGCGGCAGCTCCGCGGCGCTGGTGATATTGCCGGCAGGCTTGCCCTCCTGCTTGCCTTCCTGGTCGAAAAACTCCGCGCCGCTCTCGGGCACTGCGCCGGCCAGCTCAAGAGGACGCAGATGCCGGTGAACATTGCCGCGCGAGCGGATGCGTTCCACAATTTCCTGGCCCAGGTAACAACCTTTGTTGAAGCTGAGAGCGCGCAGCTGCGAGGTCTCCTGCGGCAGGTCGCGCTCGACAAAATCGACGCCGTAGGTGGGAATGCCCTCGGCAATGCGCAGCTTTTCAAGCGCGGCGCAGCCCACCTGGGTTGCACCGGCCGTGCGCAGCGTGGTCCAAATGGCCGCCAGCTTGGCGGTGGGAACCCACAGCTCGTAGTGCGGCACAAGCGCGCCATAGGTGCGCTGGATGCGGATGTCGGCCCCGTTGTATTCCACCCATGCGGCTTCATAGGGATGGGTAAAGGCCGGCAGGCCCAGGCGGCCCAGCACCTCGCCGGCTAACGGTCCGGTCAGGCCGATGGCGGTCTCCGATCCGGGCTCGCCCATGGGAACGTCACCCAGCGGAATCAGCTCCACATCGTCCATGATGATGAATTGGTTCAGGTGCGCTAACAGCTTCTCAAGCTGATCGGCGGCGATCTCCAGCTCCAGACCCGACTCGCCGGCGAAAGGTGTTCCCGAGTAACGTTCGCCGCATGGTTCGTCACCAGTCTGCTGTTTTTGTTCTTTGCCGGCTGCCGGGCTGACGGTCTTTCGCCGCAGAGCAGATTGCTCCTCGCCCTCACGCCACACGAACAGATCGCCCTGAATGCGGCCCTGCGCGTTCAATACCAGATTCCACGCGCCGCTGTTCGGAAACAGATCGTTGACGGAGTTGGTGACCATCCCGCTGAGCCAGCGAAAACGGTCTTCGCCGCGCACAGCGACACGCCGCATCCATCCAAGGTCGTGTACCGCCGCACCGTGGAGCAACGCCTCTATTTCGCTCTCGGGCACGTCCAACTTATGTGGGGTTAGAACGCCATGGTACGCGGCAAGCTCATGGGGTATGTGAGCCGACTCCAGTACTGTTGCGAGCGCAGTTGGCTGTGTGGTTAGGGCAACGCCGGTTTCAGTCATAGAAACTTTTTCTGCGGTCCGGGGAGTTTTTCCGGTCTCATTTAGCTGCTTACCGCATCCTGATTATAGCCTTGAGAGGAGTAAGCTGGAGCCACGCCGGAACCCGGCCCCCTATCCCGGCCCCAGCCCGAACGGCCACGGCACGGCCCCTAGGCTCTGGCAACGGTCCGCAGGCAGACGGTTTACGCCTGGCCGCAGCCAGCTATTGAAACAGTGGTTTCGCAGTGTATCGGCAATAGAAAAAGGGAGACGACTTGGCTGAATCGGTGAACGGAAGCATTGCGGCGGGCAAGCGAACCTTCATGAAGATCCACAAGCGCGTTATCGCTTGCGTGGCGCTGGCATTTTTTGCGACGGCCCTGGCCACGGGGCAGCAGACCGCTCCGGCCCGCCAGCTGCAGCCCGAGTCCCAGGCGCCGGCCGCTCGCATTACCCCGGAGCAGGCAAAGCAGCTTTTCTCGCTCGTCGACCAGCTCATCAAGTTCTCGTCCAACGAGACCGGGCTGCCGATCAAGAGCGAGGTGAAGCGCCAGCTCACCACCCGGGCCGAGGTTGAGAGCTATCTTACCGGAAAGTTCAACGACGACCAGGACTCAAAGCGCATGCAGCGCGACGAAATCGTGCTGAAAAAGTTCGGCCTGCTGGATCGCGACTTCTCTCTGAAGCCATTTCTGCTGGCGCTGCTGAAGGAGCAGATCGAGGCCTACTACGACTCCAAGACCAAGACCGTGAACATGCTGGACTGGGTGGATGTGGACGAGCAGAAGCCGGTGCTGGCGCATGAGCTGACGCACGCTCTGCAGGATCAGCACTCCGACCTGGACAAGTGGGATAACCAGACCCCCGACGATGTTTCAGTTGACGCGGCCGGCGACGCCGACCACCTGACCCGCGACGAGATGGATACCGCTCGCGACGCAGTGGCAGAGGGCCAGGCCACGGCCGTGATGATGGACTACATTCTGAAGCCGATGGGCAAGACACTGGTGAAGAACCCCGAGGTCATTCACGCGCTCAAGGACCAGATGGCCGGCGGCAGCGACTCGCCCATCATGTCGCGCGCGCCACTGCTGCTTTCCGAGTCCATGTTGTTCCCTTACCGCGAGGGACTGAGCTTTGAGCAGGACTTGTGGATGGACCAGGGGCAGACGGCCGCGTTCAGCGGCGCGCTCGATCATCCGCCCACGTCCACCTGGGAGATCATCAATCCCCGTGTGTACGAGGCGCACAAGACGCCGGTAGTGCCTCTGCTGCCCAATATTCATCCCCTGGTGGACAAGCTTTACGTGCCCTATGACATTGGCCAGGTGGGCCAGCTCGACGTGCACATTATGGCCGAGTTGTTCGGCGGCGACGAAGCCGCGCAAGACCTTACTCCGGCATGGAACGGCGGCATTTACTGGGCCGGTCAACTGCGCAGCGCGGCTTCAGCCGCCGACCCGGCCGCCGCAAACCGGGCGGGCACGAAATCGCTCGCCATGTTCTATATGTCGGTGTGGAGAAACCCCGCCACCGCGCAGGCCTTTGCCAAACTCTACGCCAACAGCCTGGGCCGCAAGTACTCCGGCCTGAAGGAGGACGAGGCGGCGGAAGCATCCTCGACCAATGAGGCTGGCTCGATAGAGCAGGTCTACTCGACCAATGAAGGGCCGGTGACAATCACCACGCGCGGCAGCATGGTTTTCGTCGCGGAGAGCTTCCCTCTCGATCTGGCGCGCAGCCTGGCCTCGCTGATTCTCGGCGCCCAGGGCACGGGCGAGATGAAGATGGCCGACGCGGCCGGCGCTGGCGGCGAGAGACCCGCAGCCGGCCTCGAAGCGCGTCAGGGTGAGCCGCTCACTGCCGGCCTGGTCCGCTTCATTGGCGATTGCGGCGTGATGAAGGCGGTGGTGGATGCGGGATTGAACTCGGCCTCGAAAAGCGCGGCCGCCAGTCATTGAAGCACTTCTCCTCAAGGGAAAGAGCCCGGTTGGCGCGGTTTTGACGACCGTATCCACGGTACGAGCAGAGATGCTTTTGTTTCCCCTGCTCGACTTCGGTGCAGCGCTCTTCAGGAGCTCAAGACCGCAACCGCCCCCCAGCTTAGAACAATCGAATCAGCTAGATTCGTACAGTCCTCATTCGAGTTGCATCCCACGAAAGTGGTACGAGTGAGCCCATGAATGCGGACCACTAAATGCCGATAATGTCGCGTATAGGCGGCGCACGCGGCTTGGTCTGTGTGCATC
>CAYZVG010000014.1:0-19902 GCA_964481595.1 uncultured Occallatibacter sp.
CGAACGCGGCTACAAGCCGGGCCGGTTCAGCTTCAATGTCACCGGCGGACGCTGCGAGGCCTGCCAGGGCGACGGCCAGCGGCGCATCGAAATGAACTTTATGCCCGATGTCTACGTGCAATGCGAGGTATGCAACGGCCGCCGCTATAACCAGGAGACGCTGGCGGTAAAGTTCCACGGCCACTCCATTGCCGACATTCTCGATTTGCCCATTGAGGACGCGCTGCCATTGCTGACCGACGTGCCACAGGTTCGCCAGAAGCTGCAAACGCTGGTGGACGTGGGCCTGGGCTATATTCACCTGGGCCAGAGCGCCACAACCCTCTCCGGCGGCGAGGCGCAGCGCATGAAGCTTGCGAGGGAGCTCTCAAAGCGGCAAACCGGACGCACGCTCTATCTGCTGGATGAGCCAACCACCGGCCTGCACTTTGACGACGTGCGCAAGCTGCTGGAAGTTTTGCATCGACTGGCCGATCTGGGCAATACGGTCATCATCATCGAACACAATCTGGACGTGATCCGCAATGCCGACTGGGTTCTGGATCTTGGCCCTGAAGGCGGCGAAGACGGCGGACGGCTGGTTGGCGAAGGCAGGCCGGCAAAGATTGCGGCTACGCCGGGCTCCTACACCGGGCAGTTTCTGAAGCGGTATTACGCATCGAGCAATGGCCATTTGGCAGAGGGGCATTTGGTTGAAAGCGACCCGGATGAGACTTACACGGATGAGCCATTGCGCGTCGAGGCTGAAGACGGAAACAATGTACCATCGGTAGCAAAGGGCGGCGCTCGAAAAGCCGCTTCCCTTCCGGCAAAAGCAGATGCTCCGGCGGCAAAACGCGCGGGCGTAAAGCAAAAGGCCGAACCGAAGGCGCGCAAAGCAACGCCGCGCAAAAGAGAGACCGGACGCCCATGAACGCCTTGCCGGAAGACGAGCCCGAGAGCCAACAACGCCTCCCTTTCGATGCGCCTGAAGTTGACGCGCCGGAGACTGCTGCGACGGAGATCGCCGCGCCAGAAACCATCGACGCAGAGCCGGCCGCGGAAGAGGCTTCACACAACCTTGCGGTGACTCCCGTGCTGGCCTCGGCTCCCAGTCCTGAAGAACAGAGCCTTACGGTCGCGCCGCACGAACCACAGGTTGAGACCGAGAAGCCCTTGTTTCAGCAGTGGTATGAGCCGCCTGTGCTGCGTACGCGCATTCCGCACTTTGGCCATCTCGCGATCCTTGGCGCTTTTGCAGGGTTCGGTCTGATCGGTGCGGGAATCTTCATTCGAGTAGCAATGCTCATGCACTTGTTTGGCGTATCGACGGTGCAGGCCGCGATGACCGACGTTCACTATGCACTGGGCAGCGAAGCATTCCTCTACCTGCTCATGTTTGGCGTCTCGTTCCTGTTCTTCCCCATGATCTGGCACAAGGGATTCTTTGCCGGTATTCAATGGAACGGTGCTACGGCACTGCGGCTGCGCAACAAGCTTTTCGCAACGGCCGTAATCTGCTTTTTCCTGGCACTGGCCGACAGCCTGCTGGTCCCCGGCCCCAAAGACGCACCCATCGACAAGCTTCTCCGCTCTCCCGGTGCTGCGTGGCTGCTGTTCGCCTTTGGCGTAGCCGTCGCACCGTTCATTGAGGAGATGGTTTTTCGCGGCTTTCTGCTGCCCTCACTATGCACGTTGTGCGATTGGACGGACGAGACCATCTTCGGACGCCCGAATCTGCACCTAGAGCCGAAGGTGCGCGATGCGTGGTCCACTGCCGCAATGGTGGCTGTATGCGTGGTATTGTTTGGCGCGCCTGCTGCCCTTATCTACGCCGTAATCATTCGCTCGATGGTACTTTTTGTTTGCTGCCTTCCAATTGCCCCCGCAGTCTATCTAGGCCTGATGGCGGCGCGGCGGCCTGAGGCTGCCCAACTAGTCCGCCCACTAGGCGAAAACGGCCACCCGCAATGGTCGATGCGCGCCATGGTCATCGCATCCATCTGCACAAGCATTCCATTCGCGCTGCTGCATGGCGCGCAGACCGGCTACTCCATTGGGCCGCAAGTACTGCTGGTGATTGTGAGCCTGGTGCTGTGCTGGACGCGGCTCAACACGCGTTCGCTCGCCGCCAGCGTATTGGTCCACGCATCCTACAACTTTCTGCTCTTCACCATGATGATGCTCGGCACTGGGTTCTTCAGGCATCTGGACAAAATGTAGAAAAGCAGCTTTCAGCTCTTAGCTCTCAGCTTTCAGTTCTCGGTCAGAAATGACGCGATTACAGCGCACACAATACCGGAAACTCTGGCTGTAACCGGCCATAGTGCTTCCTTTACAATTGAGCAGAGATGCCACCAACTAGTTATGCAACGCAGCTTCTCTCTCTTCTGTCACGGCTCAGCTTTCGGCTGGGACAGTTCAAACTTTCTTCCGGCGGCGTGAGCGACTACTACATCGACTGCCGCACCACCACTCTGCATGCCGAAGGTGGCAGGCTTACTGGGCACGCCATTCTGGAATTGCTTGAGGCGCACGGCATTGAGGCCGAAGCCGTGGGCGGCTTGACCATGGGCGCAGATCCCATCGTCTCCAACGTAGCCACTGCGAGCGCCTGGCGGGCCATCTCGCACCCTGGTGCGCCGTTGTTGAACGGATTCCTGGTGCGCAAAGCGGAAAAGGCACACGGCACCGGCCGGCGCATTGAAGGATTCTGCCGCGAGGGCGCGCGTGTGGTGATTGTGGACGATGTGTGTACCACCGGCGCCTCAACCATTAACGCGCTTGAAGCCGCGCGCGAAGCCGGCATGATTGTGGCCGCCGTGGTGTGCATTGTTGAACGCGAGGAAGCCAACGGACGGCCCGCAGTAGAGGCCGCGGCTGGCGGTGCGCCCTTTCTGCGGTTATTTACCGCGAACGACGTGCGTGCCGAGCACATTCGCCAGCAGTAGGAAAACTCCGAGGCTGAAGCCCTCTTGAATCGATCGGCCTTATTCGTGAGGCTGAAGCCTCACGCTCCCTCCGAAAAAACGAAAAAGGCCTGCCCGCTTCTGAGAGCGGACCGGCCTTTTCACTTCGCAGATCAATAGAAGCAGATCAGGGGAAGCAGATCAAGAGAAGTACATCTGGGGAAGGCGGAAAACAAGACCCAGGTTAGTTGCCTGATCCGTTGCTTGCAGTCTGAGCGGGTTGCCCCTTCTGATCGCTGCCCATGTTGCTGAGCAACTGTATTTGAACGCGGCGATTCTTCTGACGGCCTTCGCGGGTATCATCGGAAGCTACTTGCTGATCCTTGCCGATGCCGATCAAGTAGAATCTGTGCGCTGCAATGCTGTACTTCGAAGCCAGGTACTGCACCACCGCGTCCGCACGGCGCTGGCTCAGGTCGTAGTTGTACTGAGCGGAGCCGACCGAGTCAGTTCCACCGGTCACTTCAAGAATGTAGCTCTTGGCAGTGCCAAGCTGCGCAGCAAAGGTGTCGAGCTGCGCCTTGTCGTCGGCGGTCAGTACCGACTTGTCGAATCCAAAGGTGACAGAAACATCGGCCAACTGCTTGTACTGGTCAAGCCCCTTGACCACCGCATCCAGCGAATCGGCGTGATGCACGGCGTCAGTTGCCGCGAGCGTGGCCTGGCTGGCCTGCTGGGTGGCGTTCTGCGCATTCTGCGTGGCCGTGTCTGCCGCACCCTGCGCTTGCGTGATGCCGGCCTGCGCACGGCTGTCCACATCGTGAATCTTCTGGTTGTTCGCCGCCGTTTTCTGGTCGAGTTGGTCGGTGTGCTCTACAAGCGGTGCAGCCTGGGTACGGACATAGTTCTTTGTGGCGCACCCGGTTACACCTGTTACGGCTAAAGCCGCTGCCATCCACAAGAATCCAAAGCGATTCATTCTTATTTTCCTTTCCTTCTCCGCTAGCCGTCCGTGTAGTGCCTGGCGGCTCTTGCAGCGGGTATGCTCTCCGCTTATGTGTTAGCACTCGCTGTGCCAACCGGCGCGGCGAGGGTAACGAACTGATAAATGGTAACTTGCGGGAATGAGGCTGTTGCGCAAGTCTTTGCGGAAGCGTGTATCTTTTACACACCCCGGTAAGGATTTCCCAGTTCAAGGCGTTTGCCCGGTAGCCTTCGCTCCATTTAAGCCGTGCCGGTATTCTAGTAAGGTACGCCTTGCGCGTCGGCCACTCCATGGATCTCTACGAGAAAATCCGATCGCTCCCCACGCAGCCAGGCGTTTATCTCTACAAGAACGCCGACGGTGAAGTGATCTATGTGGGCAAGGCGAAGAACCTGCGCTCAAGGGTTCGCTCGTACCTGCTTGAAGCCTCGCAGGCCAACGCCAAAACCGGATCGCTGATGCGCGAGGCCGTCGACCTGGATTACATCCTCGTCGCCAACGAGTACGAGGCTCTGGCGCTTGAAAACAATCTGATCAAACAGCGCAAGCCTCGCTTCAACATTCTGCTGCGCGACGACAAGACCTACCCCTACGTGAAACTGACACTGGCCGACCGCTATCCAAAGGTGTTTGTCACACGGCGGCTGCGCAAAGACGGCGCTGCCTACTACGGCCCGTACTTTCCCGGGAATCTGGCATACCGCGTGGTCGACCTGATTCATCGCAGCTTTCTGCTGCCAAGCTGCAAGGTTGACCTGGAGCGCTACCACCCGCGCGCCTGCTTGCAGTTCTACATTCACCGCTGCCTGGGACCCTGCGTTGAAGGCCTGACCACGCCGGAAGCCTACAAGCAGGCGGTGCGCGATGCGCAGATGTTTCTTGAGGGCCGCCACGCCGAGTTGGAGCGCTCGCTGACGGCGCGCATGATGGCCGCGGCCAGCGATGAGCAGTTTGAAACGGCGGCACGCCTGCGCGATCAGCTCTCAACCGTGCACCAACTACAGGAGAAGCAGCGCATTGCCACGGCCGAAGAAAGCGACGACGCGGATGTCTTCGGTTATCACTTTGAAGCCGGAAGCCTTGCCGTGAATCTGTTCCACATGCGCGCGGGGAAGATTGTGGACCGCCGCGAGTTCTTCTGGGAAGATTTGCCGGAGCTGATGGAGGCGCTCGCCGTGGAGGGCGATGCGGGCGCGGAGATTGCTGCCGAGAACAGCGATGGAACTTCAGCGGCGGACCAGAGCAACGGCTGGATTGGCGAGACGCAGTTTCACGCCGGACCGGTCTTCTCTGCCCTGCTGAAACAGCTCTACATTGACCAGCACTATGTGCCGCGCTCCATTCTTGTGCCGGTGGATTTCGATGATCGCGAGGCGCTGTCGGCTCTGTTGAGCGAGCGCACGGGCCATCGCATCGAGCTGGCCGTTCCGCAGCGTGGCGAGAAGCGCTCGCTCGTAGACCTGGCCAGCCAGAATGCCAAGCAGTCGTACACGCAGCGCTTCCGCGTGCTGGAGCCGTCGCGCAAAGCTATCCAGGAGGCGCTGGCCGACGTGCTGATGCTGCCGGAACTGCCCAAGCGCATCGAGTGCTTCGACATCTCGCATATTCAGGGCGCGGAGACCGTAGCCTCACTCGTGGTTTGGGAGGACGGCAAGATGAACAAGGCCGCCTACCGCAAGTTCAAGGTGAAGACAGTTGCCGGCGTAGACGATTTTGCTTCGATGCGCGAGGTTGTGGAGCGGCGCTACCGGCGGCTGAAGGAAGAAGACAAGCCCATGCCCTCGCTGGTGCTCGTCGATGGCGGGCTGGGGCAGTTGCACTCGGCCGCGGAGGCGCTGGAAGCGCTGGGCTTTACATCGCAGCCGCTGGCCTCGATTGCGAAGAAGGAAGAAGTCATCTACGTCTATGGCAACGAAGAGGAACCGGTAGTGCTCGATCGCCGCTCGCCGGTGTTGCATCTGGTTCAACTGATTCGCGACGAAAGCCACCGTTTCGCCATTGGCTACCATCGCCAGCGCCGCGCCATGCGCGACCGCGATTCCGAGCTGCTGAATATTCCCGGCGTGGGCCCGCAAACGCGGCAACGGCTGCTCACGCACTTCGGCAGCCTGCGCGATGTGCAGGTGGCGACCGCGGAATCGCTGGCCGCGGTTGTCCCGCGCAAAACCGCGGAGACCATCTGGCGGCATTTCCATCAGGAACAGCCCGCCGGGTAGCGTTCGAGCGGCGCTGAAATTAATTCATATTCTTGCGGGCGCTCGCTCTGCTATGCTGCCGCTGCGGTCCTTCCCCGGTCGCACATTCCCCAACTGAATAGCGAGGTCACCAATGGCTACGTCCGTACAGGCTCCCGTCACGCCCGAGCGCATCTACCAGTTTGCATTTGGGTATGCACCGCCGCTGGTTCTTGAGGCGGCAATCCGTCACCATGTTTTCGATTATCTGGATAACGGACCAAAGCCGGTGGAGGCGATTAGCGAAGCAACCGGCGCATCCGTGCGCGGACTAACCGCGATTCTTGACGTACTGGTGGGGCTGGAGTTCTTGAGCAAGGACGCGCAGGGCAACTATGCGCTGACGGCGGAGAGCGCGGCGTTTCTGGTGAGCAGCAAGCCGGGGTTTCAGGGTGGACTGATACGGCACACAAGCGAACACCTGCTGCCAAAGTGGCTGAGCCTGAATGAGGTGGTGGCGACGGGGCAACCGACACAATCCGTCAACCAGCAGTTCGCCGGCAGCGACTTCTTTGAGAAGTTTGTGAACGACATTTTCCCCATGAGCTACAACGTGGCGCAGGAGCTGGCCGCGCATCTGAAGCTGAGCGAGGCTACGGCTCCGGTGCGGGTGCTGGACCTGGCGGCGGGGTCGGGCGTGTGGGGCATTGCGCTGGCGCAGAGTTCGACGCAGGTGAGCGTGACGGCAGTGGACTGGCCGGGCGTCATCCACATTACGCGGGCGAACGCGGAACGGTTCGGGCTTGCGACGCGGTTTGCGTTTCACGAGGGCGATCTGCAACAGGCCGACTTTGGCAGCGGTCACAATGTGGCCACTCTCGGGCACATTCTGCACAGCGAAGGCGTGGAGCGCAGCAAGGCTCTGCTGAAGAAGACCTATGCCGCGCTGGCAGCAGGTGGCACGATTGCCATTGCGGAGTTCCTGGTAAATGCGGAGCGGACCGGGCCGATGAATGGGCTGGTTTTTGCCGTGAATATGCTGGTGAACACAGACAGCGGGGGAACGTATTCATTCGAGGAGATTGCGAACTGGCTGAGCGAGGCGGGCTTTGTGAATCCGCGCACCATCGACACGCACGGGCCTTCGCCGCTGATTCTGGCGACCAAACCGTAATATCGGATATTGCCAAAGCCAAGAAGCCTGCGCAGGAGGACAAAAATGAAGCTTAAAACGACCCTGTGGGATCCTTCGGAGTTTCTCGACAGTCCCGAGTCGATCGCCGCCTACCTTGAAGCCGCGTTCGACGACGGAGACCCCGCACTGATTGCCGCAGCGATTGGCGACATTGCGCGCGCCATCGGGATGACGCAAATGGCATCTCAGGCCGGGGTCACGCGCGAGGCTCTCTACAAGGCGCTCTCACCAACCGGCGACCCTCGGCTCTCCACGTTTCTCGGCGTCATGAAAGCTCTCGGCATCAAGCTGACACCCCACGCCGCCTGAGCTGCTGTGCCGCGATTGTTTACGCCGCCGGCCTGCACGGCAGTGAGTACCATAGAGAATATGAATTCGGTTCGTACCGACAAGTGGCTTTGGGCGGCGCGGTTCTTCAAGACGCGGGCGCTGGCGATCAAGGCTTGCGATCTGGGGCGGGTGCAGGCAAACGGACTGCGCGTAAAACCGGCGCGCGACGTGCATTCAGGAGACATGTTGCGGATTGAGAACGAGGGCGGCATCTTTGAGATCGAAGTGCTGCAGTTGAGCGAGATGCGCGGCCCTGCCGCTGTTGCACAAACCCTCTACCGCGAAACCGAGGCCAGCCGCGAGGCTCGCCAGAAAGTGGCCGAGGAGCGCAAGGCGATGCAGCAGTATGCGCCGCTGCCCGAGCACAGGCCCTCGAAACGCGACCGCCGGCGCATTATCCAGTTTCGTGGACGCGCTTAACGCTGCCAGAAAAACCCCAACAACAGCAAGACCCGGCCGAGGGGCCGGGTCTTGTTGTGTTTCCGACAGATACTGCGTGCCAACCAGCTCTACGCCAACAGGCGCTGAACCTTCTCTTCAATCACATCCTGCGGCACGTAACCAACGATTTGGTCGGTCACTTTTCCATCCTTGAAGAACAGCAGTGCGGGAATGCCGCGAATTCCGTAGCGCGAAGGGGTTGCGGCGTTCTGATCCACGTTGACCTTTGCCACCTTCAGCTTGCCCGCGTAGGCCGTAGCCACGCCATCCACAATCGGTCCGATTGCCTTGCAGGGACCACACCAGGCAGCCCAGAAATCCACCAGCACAGGCTGCTCGCTCTTCAAAACTTCCTGGTCAAAAGTCGCATCGCTAACTTCCAAAACACCCGCTCCAGCCATGATTCTCCTTGCCGAACTCTCCCTGAAGTGTACAAGAAACTGTACGTCTATAGGATGCCACGGCGGGACTCAAAGTCGCAGTGCGCGGGTCCGGAACCTAATCCGACACGCCTTTCCTAACGTCTCCGCCGATTAAACTTTGATTCTAGAGTAACTTAACGTGAGAGATTAAGTTTTGCATACAAATAAAAGCGCCCGGACCCCATAAAGGGCTCACGGGCGCTAGAGCAGCCCTCCCCCAGAACTGCCCACGCAGCGAATTTAGGTGTTTAATTGATAAAGATCAAGAGTAACTTAGGTAACATTATTAGTAACCTACACTTGATGATTGCATAGAAAGATACGGGGGATGTGCTGGAGGTTAACCGACTTATAACCGGCCGACGGGAGTAACCAGCTCCCTGTTGGCCGACGGCTCAATCCCGGCTTGCTGCGGCCCACTGGGTAACGCCGGATTGCTCAAAGCGGCAGAGGGTCAGGTGTACCTGCTGAGAATCTCCGACAGCCTTGCGGATTGCCGCTGAAGCCCGCTCCAGATTTGCCTCGCTATCCACAATTGCCAGCACCGCCGGCCCAGCGCCGCTGAGAGCACCGCCAATGATCCCATGACTCCCTACGAGTGGCAGCAGGATGGGCAGCAACGTGCAAATGGGCGCACGGTACGGCTGGTGGATGCGGTCACTCATTGCCGTTTGCAGCAGGTCTGCCCTGCCCTGCGCGAAGGCCAAGCCGAGCAGCGAGACTGCCTGAATGTTGGCCACCACATCTTTCAGCGGATACGTGGCTGGCAGCACCGCACGCGCTGTGCTTGTGGACAGGGATTGCGCGGGCTGCACGACAATCGCTCTCCACGCTTCCGGCGGCGTGACGCGCGCTACATGCACCGTTGTTCTTTCGCAGGCCGTGGCCACAAATCCGCCCAGCCAGCAGGCAGAGGTGTTGTCGGGATGGCCTTCAAGCAGGTAAGCCTCATAGAGAACGCGCGGGGTATCCCAACCAAGCTGGCCAAAGTGCATGGTCAGGGCAATTGCGGCAAGTCTTCCGGCGGCCGATGAGCCGCAGCCCATAGCCAGCGGAATCCCGTTCCGCATTTTAAGCGCCAGCGGTATGATCGGCTTGCCGTTCGCAGTCAGCAGCTTTTTGTAGGCTTCAAGCACCAGGTTGTCTTCGAGCTGTCCGCAGCGGTCGGCGTTCAGGCCGGTGGCCTGAATCGAGAACTCAGCCGCAGGCTCGGCCTCGATCTCAAGATAGAAATCGAGGGCGATGGCCGCAGCGTCAAAACCGGGGCCGAGATTTGCCGAGGTCGCCGGCAGGCGCAGCCTTATCCCGCCGGTGGGTGGCATTGCAGGGTCGCTCATTGCGGGCTTTCCTTCATGGCGGCAAGCACGGCTTCAGCGGTCGCATCAACAACCACTGCGTTGCGGCGCAGGGCCTCGATCTCGGACTCCTTGCCCGCAGCCTCATCCTTGCCCAGCAGCGTTCCTCTGTGAAAGTCGATGGTGTAGTCGGCGTCTTTAAGCGTGTGGCCGGTGAGAACCAGCACCACGGTTTCATTGGAGTGGATGAGTTTTTGCGCGCGCAGTTTCTTGAGCCCAGCGAGCGTTACGGCCGACGCCGGCTCGCAGCCCAGTCCTTCAGCGCCTATCTCGGCCTTGGCGATCGCAATCTCCGCCTCGGTCACGTCAAGGCACCAGCCGCCCGTCTCCTGAATGACGCGCACGGCTTTACGCCAGGAGGCGGGATTGCCGATGCGAATGGCGGTGGCGCGGGTGTGCGCCTCAACCGACTCGAGCACCGTGCCCTGGCTGTCAGTAAAGCTGCGCACCAGCGGGTTGGCGCCGGCGGCTTGGATTACTGAGATGCGCGGCATGCGCGGAATCAGGCCCAGTTCGCGCATCTCTTTAAAGCCCTTGCCCAGCGCCGAGCTGTTGCCCAGGTTGCCGCCGGGAACAATCACGTGGTCGGGCACGTTCCAATCGAATGCCTCGGCAATTTCAAAGGCGGGCGTCTTCTGGCCCTCAAGCCGGTATGGGTTCACTGAATTGAGCAGATAGATCGGCGATTGCTTCACGATCTGCGTCAGCAGCGTGAGGCAGCCATCGAAGTCGGCCTTCAACTGGCATGTGACCGCGCCGTAGTCCATGGCCTGCGAAAGCTTGCCCCAGGCGATTTTGCCGTCGGGAATCAGCACCAGGCAGCGCAGGCCGGCGCGCGCCGCATAGGCGGCCATTGCCGCGGAGGTGTTGCCGGTGGAGGCGCAGGCTACCCACTCGAATCCCCGCTCGCGGGCCACGCTCATGGCGGCTGTCATGCCGGTATCTTTGAACGAGCCGGTGGGGTTCATGCCCTGGTGCTTGGCAAAGAGCTGGTCGATGCCCAGCGCCTTTGCCGCGCGCGGCAGATGATAGAGGGGCGTGTTGCCTTCGCGCAGAGTTACGGCGTTGCCAAAGCTGTCGAGAATCGGCAGCAGTTCCCTGAAGCGCCATACGCCGGAGTGGTCAAGCGCCTCGGTTGAGCTTTTACGCTCGCGCCAGAGCCACTTGAGCGCGCCGGCATTGGGCCGGTCGGGGCCTTTGCGCTCCACCCAGACCGGATATTCCACTTCAAAAAGGTCTCCGCAGACAGCGCAGCGAAAATCGGGCAGGGCCTCAGAGCCCGCGATGGTCGCTCCGCAACCGAAACAGCGCAATCGATGTAAATTGTCGCTCATAGCTGGTTTTAGCCTACCAGCGTGGGCCGGGTTTTGCAGAGTGTGCTGCTTCTGGAAAACGCATCCCTTCGAGGCGATGGCTGTGTGAACGAGCGAACCGAATGGCGCTAGAAACCAACTTGAACGGGTTCCATTTCGAGATGAATCCCGAAGCGGCCGGCTACGGCGTCTGCGATCTTCTTAGCGAGTGCCAGGATGTCCTCTGCGCGCGCGCCGCCGCGGTTGATGAGCGCGAGCGTGTGGCGCGAAGAGATGCCCGCAGCGCCAAGCGCGTAGCCCTTGGGGAAACCGGCTTGTTCAATCAGCCATGCAGCGGGAATCTTTACCAGCCCATCGGCCGTGGGATAGATGCGCAACGGAATGTTGTGGCTTGCTGCATACTCGCGCACTTTGCCGGCCACGTTTTCGGCGACCGCAGGATTCTTGAAGAAGCTGCCGGCGCTGCGGCAATCGGTATCGTCCTCGACGAGCAACATGCCTTTGCTCTGGCGGATGACGCGCACGGCGGCGGCCACTTCACTCAACGTTGGCGTTGAATGCCGGTCGATATGCGACTTCAGGAAGTACGACTTCAGGTCAGCGTAATCGAGCTGTGGTTCTCCGCGTGGACGAAGACGATAGTCCACGCGGGTGACGATGAACTTGCCCATGTCGCTCGAATTGAAACGGCTGCACCGGTAGCTGAACCTGCACTCGTCCGCACTGAACTCGACAAACTCGCGGCTATCGATATGAAATGCGCGGACACGCTCGATGACCGATCCTGCTTCCTGTCCGTAGGCACCGACGTTTTGCACCGGCGTTCCACCAACTGTGCCGGGAATGCCGGCCAGGCATTCGACTCCGGCAAAGTTGCGCTCGACCGCGAGCGAAACAAAGCTGTCCCAGTCCTCGCCCGCGCCGCACAGGAATCGCTCTCCGCGCTGCTCGATTCCCTTCACCGCTATGCGCAGGACCAAGCCGGGGAATCCCGCGTCGGAGACGAGCAGATTGCTGCCGCCACCAAGCACAAAAAGAGGCAGGCTGCGTTCGCGCGCCCACGCAACCGCTTCTGCTATCTCGGCTTCGCTTGCGGCCTCACTGAACCAGCGCGCGGGGCCTCCGATGCCGAATGTGGTGAAAGGCGCGAGCGGGATGTCGTTCAAGATCATCAAGAAGAAAGAGTAACAGGATCGTTTGCTGCCGGAGGTAACAGCGCCGAGGTGACGGCGGATTGGCGGGCGGCTGGCACGCGGCGGCGGGAATCCGTAGAATGAATGCAGGCAACTTCCCTGCCGGAGGCAAACATGTACCCAGAATTGATGGTCATCCCCATGCGCGAAGAACTTGTGCGCGCAGGAATCAACGAAGCTCGCACAGCCGAGGATGTGGATGCGGCCCTGGCTAAGCCGGGCACAACGCTGCTGGTGGTCAACTCCATCTGCGGCTGCGCGGCCGGAAAGATGCGTCCCGGCGTGCGGTTCGCGATCTCAACCGCGAACAATCTGCCTGACAACAAGATTACGGTCTTCGCGGGACAGGACCGCGAAGCGACCGAACGCGCCCGCAGCTACTTTGAGGGCAACCCGCCCACCTCGCCGGCCATCGCGATTCTTCGCGACGGCAAGCTCGTTTACCTGATGCAACGCTTTGTGATTGAGCAGTCCACCGCGCAGGAGATTGCCGGCGAACTGGTACGCGCATTCGACGAGTTCTGCGCCAAGACGACAGCGTAGGCAGCTTCAACCGAATCATTGCTAAACACGAACGGCCTCCCGATTGGAATCGGGAGGCCGCTTTAATATCTTGCGTCAATTTTTGCAGGACGGACCGGTGTGGTGTCTCAGGAGTTCTTGGAAGAGCCGCCGAAGAACAACCGCAGATTCTTCACTCACCACCCCCGAACTAAAAAGCGTTCGGGGCCCCGTTCGTTCAGAATGACAGACGATCCTTTGTTGGGAATTTTGATGTTGGGAATTCTGACTAGGGACGCTACGTTCCCTTGGTGCCTTCGGGTAGCGCTTGCACTTTGCTGTGCTTGAGCGAATAGAGGAAATACACGAACATTCCAATAAACAGCCACACGAACAGCCGAATCCAGTTGATTCTTCCCAGCGAATACATCAGGTATCCGTTGAAGACGATGCCTAAAACAGGAACGATGGGCAGCTTGCCGTTGAAGTAGATGCCCGGCGTTTTAAACGGGCGCGGCTGATCGGGAGCCTTGTGGCGCAGGACGATCACCGATGCCGAGACCATGACAAAGGCCAGTAGCGTGCCGATATTCACCATCTTGCCGATGTTGTCGATTGGCGTGACCGCGCCAACCACCGCTGCCAGCGAACCCACCAGAATCGTGTTCTTCCACGGCGTGTGGAACTTGGGATGGATGTCCGCGAAAAACTTGCGGGGCAGCAGGCCATCGGAGGCCATGGCGTAGAGGACGCGCGTTTGACCGATGAGCATGACCAGCATGACAGATGTAAGTCCGGCCAGTGCGCCGCAGGTGATGATGTTTGAAGCCCACGGAATGTTGTGATCGAGGAACGCGTGCGTGAGGGGTGCCTCAGTATTCACCAGTTGCCACGGCACCATCCCGGTGAGCACGGCAGCCACTCCCACATAGAGCAAGGTGCAGATGAGCAGAGAAGCTATGATGCCCAGCGGCAGGTCGCGCTGCGGATTGCGGCACTCCTGCGCGGTGGTTGAGATGGCGTCGAAGCCGATGTAGGCGAAGAACACATATCCGGCTGCGGCGCCGATGCCCGCGAATCCAAAGGGTGCGAAGGTGTGCCAGTCATGGCCCCAATTGCTGGGATGAACGTAGGTGATGCCCAGGGCCAGGATGAACAGGACCACGGCGACCTTGATGATGACAATGACGGCGTTGAACTTTGCGCTCTCTTGAATGCCCACCACAAGAATCCATGTGATGAGCAACGCGATGATGAAGGCCGGAAGGTTGAAGCCGATCTCGACTCCGAACAGAACGGGCGCGGACAGTAGCGCGTGAGCCGAACTTGTGAGCTGCGCTGTTGGATGGGAGAGCAGAGTTGCTACGGCATCAAGAAATCCCTGCGAACCGACGGTCAGCTCGGGATGCGCTTTCGCCACCATCTGACGCGCAATGGTGTTTGTGGCCTGCGTGAGTGCAGTCCAGTGATCGTAGCTGAGCCAGAGCGGAATTCTGATTCCGAATATCTTGAGAAACTCTACGAAATTATTGGACCAGCCGGAGCTTACGGTGCTGGCGCCCATCGCATACTCAAGCGTCAAATCCCAGCCGATAATCCACGCGAAGATCTCGCCGAGCGTGGCGTACGCATAGGTGTATGCGGAGCCGGCGAGAGGAATCATGGCAGCGAATTCGGCGTAGCACAATGCCGCAAAGGCACACCCCAGGCCAGAGATGACAAACGAGAGCATGAGCCCAGGGCCGGCATAATGCGCTCCCAGCCCCGACATGACAAAGATGCCTGCGCCGATGACGGCTCCCACGCCCAGGGCGGTGAGGGACACCGGCCCCAGGGTACGTTTCAAGCTTTCGTCGCCCTCGACCTTGGCTTCGGCAATGATCAAATGAAGCGGCTTCTTTTTGAGCAGATTGACCATGCGTCCGGGTTGCTCCTTTATGCGCGAATTGGGCTCGTCCGGTTTTTACGGTACGACCAGAATAGATACACGGGTATGCCGAGCAGAACAAGGATCAACCCAGGCCATGTGTATTGTGGCTTGTAACGCAATAATACTGCACAAATCCACACCGCCATCACGATGTAGAGCGCGGGAAGTATGGGATATCCCCATGCGCGGTATGGGCGCTCGGCATTTGGCCGTTTGAAGCGCAGCACAAACAGGCCGGCGATGGTGAGGATGTAAAACACCAACTCGGCGAAGATGATGTAATCCAGCAACTGGCCGTAGGAGCCGGAGATGCACAGGAACACGGTCCAGATGGCCTGCACAATGAGCCCGGCGACGGGCGTCTTGTAGCGCGGATGCAGCTTGCCCACCGACTTGAAGAACAGGCCGTCGTTGCTCATGGCGTAGTAAACGCGCGCGCCGGCCAGCGTCATTCCGTTTGCGCAGCCGAAGGTTGAAACAAGAATGGCCCCGGCCATGAGCCACGCTCCGGCGGAGTGAAACACCTGGTCCAGCACGGCCGTCGCCACGCGATCTTCCGCTGCGTATTGGATGCCGCGCGCCGCTACGGTCGTTCCGTTCGGGTCGCCGTGCATGGGCAACACCATCAGGTACGCCAGCGAAACAAGGAAGTAGACGGTGAGTACAAACCCCGTGCCCAGAATGAGTGACAACGGCAGGTTGCGTTTGGGATTCTTCACTTCTCCGGCGGTAAAGGTGACGTTGTTCCATGCGTCGGCCGAGAACAGCGAACCCACCTGCACCACCGCCAGAATGACGACAAGATTTACCCAGACCATGGGCCCGCCAACACCAACCTGCACCTGGTGGAGCGAACTCCAGCCGGCATTCTTCCAGAATTCGCCGAAGTTTGCGCCGAAGTTGGCCTGGATGGCAGCGCCATTGCGCCCGATGGTGAAGGCCACCAGTATCAGTGCCGCCAGCGAGAGCGCTTTGGCCGAGGTAAATATGTTCTGGATGACCGCGCCCAAGCCAACGCCGAAGATATTCACGATGGCAAGCAGCACGACGATCGCGATTCCGGCAAGATTGGCGGTGCTGACGCCGATCTCCATGTTGCCCAGGACCATGGGTCCCACGCGCCAGGCCGGAACATGCGCGATATGCCACAGCCAGTGCGTTGCGGAGATGGAAGGAAAGAACACGCCGAGGAATTTGCCGAATGCGACGCTGACGGCCGCGATGGTTCCGGTCTGGATGACAAGAAAGAGGGTCCAGCCAAAGAGGAATCCCCAGAGCGGGCCGAGCGACTCGCGCAGGTACACGTATTGGCCACCGGCCTTGGGCATCATGGCGGCCAGTTCGGCGTAGCTGAGCGCGCCGATGATGGTCATGACGCCGGTCACAATCCATGCGCCCAGCATCAGGGCTGGGGAGTTGGTGCCACGGGCGATGTCCGCGTCCACAATGTAGACGCCTGAGCCGACCATGGAGCCAACCACGAGGGCCGTCGCGCTGAACAGGCCGAGAGACTGCGCCATGCCGGACGCTTTTGCCGGCTTTGCTGTTACTGAATTTGAGGTGTTTTCCGGAGTGTCCACTTGCAAGATTTGTACCCGATTTTGCGGCGCATGTCTTTAGCTTTCTTCAGGCTCATCGCGCCAAACCCCCAGGTCACACGCCACGGCGATGAGCAGGAGGCACGAGGAGCGCTATTAACCGCGTGTGGTGAGTTTGAAGTTAGCCGAAGAACAACCGCAGATTCTTCACTCACCACCCCCGAACTGAAAAGCGTTCGGGGCCCCGTTCGTTCAGAATGACATCCGATGTTTTGTTGTGAATTTTAGACTGAAGAAGCCAGTTCGGCCTTCCATTTGCGAAACTCCGCGGCTGGATCGTCTGTGGCAAAGATGGCCGCACAGACAGCAACAGTGCTTGCACCCGCTGCCAGAACCGATGGAGCAGTGGCCAGGGTGACGCCAGCGGCGGCGGTCAAGATTCTGCCGGGACCAGCCAGTTCGCGCATCTTGCGGACACCTTCAATGCCGATGGGCGAATGCGAGGTCTGCTTGGTTGTAGTGGTAAAGACTGGTCCCACGGCCAGGTAGTCGACGGGAGCTTCCAGAATGCCAGGAATGAGCGTGCCGCCGCCGCCGAATGTGCCTACGATGCGGCTGGGACCAACAATGCGGCGCGCTTCCGCCGGCGCGGCGTCGCCGGCGTCAACATGGACGCCGTCAAAATCGGCTTTCTCAACGAGATCGGCGCGGTCATCGAGAATCAGCTTCACGTTTTGCGCGGGCATTACTGCGCGCAGGAACATGGCGTCTGCAAGTATCTCGCTCTCGCTGCCGTTCTTATTGCGGTATTCGAGCAGCGTTACGCCGGCTTCAGCCAGCGAGCTTCCTAACCGGCGAAGAAACTCCGCGCGGCCGGTCGCGGGAATGTAAGAGGAGTCGAGGATAGGATAGATTTTTGGAAAGATGAACGAAGAGCTCATGCATCCAGATTAGACGGTCCCGGTCAGTCGGCCTTGGTCACGTACCAGAAACCGGGAACAGCGAATCGAATTGCACACAGAGGCAACTTGTGCGCGATCCCTGTTCCCTGTTCCCTGTTTCTCGGTTCCCTGCTACACGCGCCCCTAGTTTCCGTCGGCGGACGGTCCGTAGGTTCCGGGCAGCTTGGCGTCGATAAGCCGGAGGTAGACGCCCAGTTGCGCGCGGTGATGAATCAGGTGATTCAGAACGGAGTCGCGGAAAACCTGATACTTGGGTTCGTTGAGCCAGACCTGGCCACCGAAAACGAACTGCCAGTTGCTGTCCCACTTCTCCATGGGGAGGGAGATAAGTTCGGCGCGCGTTTTGGTGACGCCGGCGTCAAACCGATCGAGCAAAGCCGCGGTACTGGCCGGGATGTTCGGCTCGAATTTGTGATCGGCGGGGAATTCCAGCTTGTCGGTCGTCAAGGCGGAGTATCCCCAGTCGCCGATCATATCGGATACATGTCCGGCCAATTGGCCCAGGCTCATGGATTTGGGGTGTGGCTTGAAGCTGAAGTCGGTTCCTTCGGGGATGGCGGCAAGCACCTTGCGCGTCTTCGCGGTTTCACGGTCAAACTCGGCAATCAGTTCTTTTTGAGCGTCCATTGGGCAACCTCCAAAGTTGCGAAGTCAGCATAGCCGATTTCGCGCCGAAAAGGCGAATAAAAAGCGATAAATTATGCGAAAGGCTGTGGAAAACATGCACATTTCCTGCGGGCTGATAAGCTCTGCCCTGCCGAAGCATTGCGCTGTTTACATGACCTATTGCGGGAGCTTGCAGGGCATCCATGCGGCTGGAATCCGCCGTCCCTCCGGGACTTAGGCCTGACATGGAGGCCGCTCACCCCACGCTGAAGCGCGGGGCTAATAATCACTGCGCCTACGGCGCGGGTCTCTGGGTACTGTGGGAATCGAGCTATTCCGTTCAGTCCGTCCAGCCCCTACGGCCCGCTGATGGATAGACAACCAGAAGACCTGACTCTGAATCTCTTGCGCCGTCGCGGATGACGCGGCGTTGCCGTACTACTTTGGCTGCATAGGCCTTGCTGCGATGAAACGCTCCATGAAGCCGGTGTCGAACTCCCCGGCGCGGAAGGCCTCGTTCTGGAAGATCTCCTCATGCAGCGAGATGGATGTCTCAATGCCCTGCACGACGAACTGGCTGAGGGCGCGCTGCATCTTGGCGATGGCTTCAGCACGATCGCAGCCGTGCGCAACCAACTTGGCGATGAGCGAGTCGTAATAAGGAGGAACAACGCCCTCGGCGTACTGCGCCGTATCCACGCGAATGCCATTGCCCCCCGGCACATTGAAAGCGGAAATTTGCCCGGCAGAAGGCGTGAACTTGATGGGATGCTCGGCGTTGATGCGGCACTCGATGGCATGGCCGCGGATCTGGAGTTTTGACGGCAGAATGGCGCTCAGCTTTTCACCGGATGCGATCCGCAACTGCGCCTTCACCATATCGACACCGGTGATGGCTTCGGTGATCGGGTGCTCCACCTGGATGCGCGTGTTCATTTCGATGAAGTGGAGCTCGTGGTTCGCATCCATCAGGAACTCGACGGTACCGGCATTCTGATAGCCGATGTTGGCCAGGCAGCGGCAGAGAGTTGCGCCAATTTCTTCCCTGGTTTTCTGCGAAACTTGAAGAGACGGAGCTTCCTCAATCAGCTTTTGGTGGCGGCGCTGGATGGAGCACTCGCGCTCGAAGAGCGAAGCCACATTGCCGTGCTCGTCGGCCAGCATCTGGAACTCGATGTGGCGCGGGTCTTCAATGAACTTCTCCATGTAGAGCTCGCCATTGCCGAATGCGTTTGCGGCCTCGGTGTTGGCGGCGTGGTAGAGGTTGGGCAGCTCGTCATCCGAGCGCACAATTCTCATGCCGCGTCCACCGCCGCCGGCCTTGGCCTTGAGAATCACGGGATAGCCGACCTTCTTTGCCCATGCCAAAGCGTCGTCAACACCATCGAGAGTGCCGTCGGAGCCCGGCAGAATGGGTACTTTGGCCTTCTTCATGGCCTGGCGGGCCTTTTCCTTTTCGCCCATCAGGCGCGTGACTTCAGGAGGAGGTCCGATGAACTTGATGTTGGATGCGCGGCAGACTTCTGCGAAGTTTGCATTCTCGCTGAGCAGGCCATAGCCGGGATGAATCGCGTCAACGTCCGCGATTTCTGCCGCGGAAATGACGGCGGGCACATTGAGATAGCTGTCGGCCAGGCGCGGCGGGCCGATGCAAATGGCCTCGTCGGCAAAGCGGACGTGCAGCGAATTCCGGTCGGCCTCGCTGTAGACGGCCACGGTGCGGATTCCCAGCTCTTTGCAGGCATTCAATACACGCAGCGCAATTTCGCCACGATTGGCAACCAGTACCTTACGAAACATCGATTCCCTTTTGAGCGGAGCCGCTCGGTGCGCGCCGCCTATCTTTATCTAACCCAGCCGTACGGAGAAGAGTGGCTGACCGAACTCGATGGGCTGACCGTTGGAGACGAGACATTTGACGATTTCGCCGGCGACATCCGACTCGATTTCGTTCATCAGCTTCATCGCTTCGACAATGCAGATTACCTGCCCTTTTTCGACGCGGTCGCCGGGAGTGACAAAGGGTCCCGAGCCTGGCGAAGGTGAGCCGTAGAAGGTGCCAACGATGG
>CAYZVG010000015.1:0-486 GCA_964481595.1 uncultured Occallatibacter sp.
TCCATGGCATGGAAGAGGTCGTCGGTTCGATCCCGACCAGGTCCACCAAATCCAAAAACTCCAGAAGCTGCGTTCTCCGAGAGGGTTTCGTACTCGCGGAAGGACGGGCGGAGAGCCCGTCCCTCTGTGAGCTGCCGGCGTAGCGAAGTTTGCTACCTGGCGTAGGGGTTGTACCTGATCGCTCCCGTCTTCTGATCGCGGGAATAGTTCTTTACGAATTCCCAGAAGATCTTGGCGTATTGCGGATAGAGCGCGTGATTCAGATTCTCGGTATAACTCAGACCGATCATCGGAATCCCGTTGGCATCGTTGATAAACCAGCGGGTATTGCCGTACTCTCCATTGAGTTCGACCTTCACAATGCGATCGGCCTTGAAGCCGTTGATGGGGTAAGTCTTGAAATCGAAAGCATCGATCTTCTTCATCTCGTTGTAGCCGAGGAAGAGGTTGAGTTTGGTCTGGTACGCGACAGCAATGGTTCCGGCA
>CAYZVG010000015.1:496-19860 GCA_964481595.1 uncultured Occallatibacter sp.
ATGCGGCTGATGGTGCGAACCCGCATCCCGGAAGGCAGCCGGATTGAATGCGCCTCCTAGGTCGAACGACGAAGTGGTGAACATGACGGGCAGGTGAGCATTCTTGAATTGGGCAACCTGCTGAGGGGTACCTATGTAAGGAGCGGCTGCCATTGGGACTGCTGCTGCGAAGACTGACGGATCTCCATTGATGGCCCCCAGCGTTGCTGCGCCTCCCATGGAATATCCGGTGACGTAAACGCGGGAGGCATCGCGCGCCGGATATTTTTTGAGAATGTACTTCACAAACTTGGGCAACACGTCGGGGAGAATGCCGTCGCCCTGCGGGCCAGACGGTCCCATCGGGCCTCTCAACGAAAATCCGATGGACTGATGTTCCGGCGCAACCATGGCGAAGCGCTCAGTGCCGGCCAGACTCAGCAGGCCGATCTCATCCACAAATTGCCGCGGGTCGTCGCCGCCGCCATGCAGTGCCAGGATCAGCGGCACGGTGCCGGCCGGGGCAGTTCCTTTGACCACTTCATCGGGCAGATACTCAAACCATGTTTGCAGGTATTCACCCTCGGCGGTCTTAATGTTACTGAAAGCCTCCTCGCTATAGTGGGTCAAGTGGATGCCGTCTTCAGTAACTCCGTTGATGACAGCATTTCTGGCGGAGAGGGAATAGGGAGCCTGGTCAAGGCTATAACCCTGGTACGGAGTGGACGCCGTGTACAGACCCTGATGGATCACCGGAATGCGCATGGCCTTGATGAACAAATTGTAGTAAGCGTCTTTGATGTATTTGGCTGCGTCGGGGCTCGCGTCGGAAGCGACGACAACTTTCTTGAGTGGAAGCGCCTGATCGAAGTAAGTATCCACGCCGTCAGCATTTACTGAGGCATTCACATCGTTGGCTATCTTATACTTTTCAATCACCGCTTCCGGAGCGTTCACCAGGTATGCCGGAACCAGAGCGGCAACATTGCGAACATTGTCCATCTTGCCGTCGATCAGCAGCATTCCTGCAATGCGGCTAACATAGTCAAACGTTGAAGCGACATAGTTGTTCAGGAAGGTTGCGCCGCCGTCGATACCGATCACATAGGTATAGCCGAAGCCGCCAAAGTATTCGGCATCGGAGTAAGAGGTTGTGACTTTGTCGACGGTCTCCGAGGCCTTCTGCGAGAAGATGGCTGTCTGAAGGGCGTAGTAGTATTTCTGATCGTTGGCGGTAAAGCCGGACTTGGGATCGGACGGAGTGATGAGCACGACGCTGCCGATTGCCTGATCGATGATCCTGACCAGACCCAGATCTTTCAGGTATGCAAGTGCGTCGTCCTTGTTTGCGAACGATTTCTCTGAGAACACCAGAATGTCAGTATTCAGCCGGGCCGCGGCGCGTCCGCCATACAGGTTCGCCGAGCGGTAGACATAAGTCGTTCCTTTGGGATAGCCATCGAGAACGGGATGGGACTTAAACTTCCTCCCGTTGTTCGTTTCAAGCGTGGCAACGGCGACAGGGCTGCTTACGCGGGTCTCCTCAAGGGTTTCAAAGGTAGCTCTATTTCCCTGGCTACCGGAGTAATTAAGTGCGACGGCGCTCGAAGGGAGCAACAAGCTCACCGACAGCGCCACTATCAAGGACGTTTGCTTACTTATCATGCGTCAATCTCCTTCTTCCCGACATCTTGTCGGCAGTGTGGTGTCTTACTTCAAATACATGTTGTATTCAATCTCGCCGGTTTTCTGGTTGCGCGAAAAGTGTTTCATATACGCCCACGCAGTGCTTGCATATTCGGGATACAGCGCGTGGATCAGGTCATTGACGTAATTGAGCGCCACCATCTGCACGCCCTTGTTGTTGTTCAGGTACCAGGTATTTGAAACGTACTCATTGTTGAGCGTCTCCACGCTCCAGGAATCGCCCTTGAATCCGGAGAGTTTGTAGGTCTCGAAATCGAAATTAACCGGTGCTACGCCATTGAATCCCGACCAGCGCTTAATTTGATTCGCCAGATTATCGTTGATACGCCCAGTGGCGAACTGAAGGCGGCGTACATCGTAGGAGGAAGTGGAAAGAAAGATCGGTAACTGAACGTTGTTGAACTTAGCAACCTCCGCGGCAGAAGGTTCAATGTTAGTGCCGGCTATAGGCGCGATTGCCGCAAAAAGGCTTGGCTCGTAATAGCCGACGGTGTAAGTCGCTCCGCCGCCCATGGAGTATCCAATTGCGTAAACGCGAGAGGGATCGAGCGCGGGATAGGTCGCGAGCATGTGTTTGACGAGCGCCGCGAGAGCCGGGCCACGGACATCGTTGGGAAGGTTCTGGTGGTCTGCCGCGACCACAGCAACACGTGCATTGCCGGCCAGCGCCAGCAGGCCCATCTCGTCAACAAACTGCCGTGGATCGTCGCCACCGCCATGGTTGCCAAGAATCAGCGGCACTGTACCCTTTGCCGCGGTCTTATTCAGAACTTCATCCGGCAGGTACTCATACCATGTGTCAAGGTACTCGCCCTTTGGACTCTTCATGCTTGCAAAGCGGTCCTCGCCCTGGTGAGCGATCAGATGGATGCCGTCTTTTGTGACGCCATTGATCAACGCGTCGCGCTGGCAAAGAGAGTAGGGCGCTTCGTCGAAGTTGTAGCCGCTGAAAGGCGTTCCCGCGCTGTTGAGGCCTTGAGGCAGAACCGGCACCCGCATCGCCTTGATAAATATTTCGTGATAGGCCGTCTTGATTGCCGCCGCCAGATCGACTGGATGCGCGCTGGAGACAACGACCTGTTGAAGCGGTTGCGCCTGATTGTAGTAAGTGACAATATCGCCGGTTCCCTTCGTTGCATCCGCGTGATCGCCGGCCTTGTACTTCTCGATAACTTCATTGGGGGCGTTCACCAGATAGACGGGAACAAAGGTTGATACCTTGCGGATCGCGTCCACTCCGCCGTCGACCAGCAGCGCACCTGCGATGCGGCCGGCGAAATCCATCGTTGTGGCGATGTGGTTATTGAAGAAGGTTGCCCCGCCGCCAAGCCCGATGAAGTAGGTGTACCCGAAACCGCCGAAGTATTCCGCGTCAGAGTAAGAAACGCCGGGCGCAGCACCCGGAGCGGCCAGGCCTCTCTGCGCGAAGATGGCAGTCTGCAGGGCGTAGTAAGCCGCGACGTCTTCGTTGCCGAACGCCTTGCCCACCGGCGTAACGAGCAGGATGCTCCCCGTGGCTTCATTGGCAATATCGATGAGGCCAATCGACTTCAGATAAGCCATGGCCGCTTCCTTGGTATCGAAATGCTGCTCGACATAGACGATGAGGTCGGTGTTCATCCGTGCGGCGGCGCGGCCCCCGTAAAGGTTGGGCGAGCGGTAAACGAAAGTGGTTCCTTTGGGATAGGTGTCCAGAGCGGGATGAGACTTGAAGGTCCTCCCCTGGTTTCCATCCTGAGCCGCCAGGGCCACCGGGCCGTTTACACGCGCTTCCTCAAGGGTTTCAAAGGTGGCCTGGTTCTTCTGGCTGCCGGTGAAATTCAGCGCGAAGGCGCCGGCTGGGAACAACAGGCTCGCGGTCAGCGTGAGAGTCATCAGCAGGGAGGACTGTTTTCTTAACATGATTCAAACTCCTCTTACAAACGGCCGGAAAACCCGTTTTTCTCGGCATAGGGATTGTATTTGGTTGTGCCGGTTCCCCGGATGAGGCTAGGGAAGTATCCGGGGCGCATCGAAATCGGCAAGGGCTTGCTGCCTGTGAATGACAGAAGTTGCGCAACCCGGATACGATATATCCGTCTTGATAGGAGATCGGGCTCATGTCCTCAAACTTTGCGGGAAAACTGATTCGTTCAGTCGCGGGCGTCTTTGCGATTACTTTTTTGGCTTCGGCCACTTGCCTTGTTGGCGCACAAACAGTTCAAAAGTCGGCCAATGGCGCGGTTGTGTCCTCGCCGGCCGGTTTTGTGCATATTGAGGTCTGCTCTGAAAACGTTATCCACGTTTCGGTCACCCCGACAGCTGCGCCAATCAAGTCCCTTGTGCCGGTGGTGATTCGGCCATGCGCGGGCGCAAAGTTTACGGCCTTGTCCGACGGATCTGGGTTTCATTTGAAGACCAGCAAACTGAAGGTCGACGTTGCGAAACCCACGGGATCGGTCAGCTTTTCTACCCCCAATGGGGAGACCATCCTCGGCGAGCAAGGCGACGGTGGGCGCACGATCAAGACCGCCGATGGCGGAGCGAGCGGAGATGCAGTCGAGCAGAAGTTTCTGTTGTCTCCCGGTGAATCGCTCTACGGCCTGGGGCAGCATCAGGCGGGATTCCTGAACCTGCGCGACATCCCTGTGCAACTGCTGCAGGCCAACACCGATATCGCGATTCCATTTCTTATTTCGACCAAGGGCTATGGGCTGCTGTGGAACAACGCGGCGCTCACCGACTTTAATCCGGCGACCAAGGCCATCGATCTGGACAGCACGGGCGCGGGAACAATCCAGACGGGACCGGAGGGGGATTACGGATTCCTGCTCAACGGCAACACGCGGGGCAGGCTGCGCCTCGCGGTCGGCGACAAACAGGTGATCGACATCGCGAATATGTGGGTGCCGTATTCGGCCGGCGGAAAGATACACCTGGCAGCGAATACTACTTACAAGGTCGTTGCCCAAACGGGGGGCAAGCCCACGCTTTCCATGCGGACTCCTTCCGACACGATGGCTTTCCGCTCTGAGACGGGCCAGGGCGTCGATTACTACTTCATCTATGGTCCAGAACCGAGCCAGGTGATCGCGGGATACCGCGAGTTCACCGGCGCAGCGCCGCTGCTTCCCAAGTGGGCTTACGGTTTTTGGCAGTGCCGCGAGCGGTACTCAAGCCAGCAGCAGATTCTGGACACGGCAGCAGAGTTCCGCACCAAAAAGATTCCCGTCGATGTGCTGGTGCAGGACTGGCAGTACTGGGGGAAATACGGCTGGAACGCGATGAAGTTCGATGAGAAGTTCTATCCGGACCCAGCGGCGATGATGACTGCGCTGCATAGCGAGAACATCCACCTGGTGATCTCTGTCTGGGGAAAGTTTGGAGCCGATACCGACATCGATAAACAATTGAAGGCAGAAAATCTGGTGCTGAGAAGCGCGGCCGCCACCGGCGAGCCGGGCGAAACCAAAGAGACCGAGAACTGGGCCGATATCTTCAACCCCAAAGCTCAAAAGGAATATTGGTCTGACCTGAACAGCGGTCTATTCAAGCTCGGCCTTGATGGATGGTGGCTGGATGCGACGGAGCCTGAAGGCGATCCGCTGAAAGACGACAACACTTTTCTTGGATCCGGAAGAACGGTTCGCAATGCATTTCCGTTGTTTGAAACTTCCGCTGTCTACGATGGTCAAAAAGCGGCCGACCCAAACAAGCGCGTCGTAATCTTGTCGCGCTCATCGTATCCCGGACAGCAGCGCAATAACGCCATCTCCTGGTCTGGCGACATTACCGGCAACTGGGATACGCTGCGCCGCCAGATTCCCGCGGGACTCAGCTTCAGCATGTCGGGAATCCCGTATTGGACGACCGATATTGGCGGATTCTTCAGGCCAAGGAACCAGTACACGTCAGCCGACTATCACGAAGTTTTGATTCGCTGGTTTGAATACGGCGCTTTCTGCCCCATCTTCCGCATTCACGGATATCAGTCGGAGACAGAGATGTGGAAGTTCGGTCCCGATGTGGAGAAGATTCTGCGCGAGTACGACGAGCTTCGTTATCGCCTGATGCCCTACATTTACTCCTCTGCCTGGGGCGTGACCAACCGCGGCGAAATCCTGATGAAGGCGCTGCCGTTTGTTTATCCCAATGAGACCGCTTTGCGGGATATCGGCGATCAGTTCATGTTTGGCGATTCTCTGCTGGTGAATCCCGTGACCGTGCAGGGCGCGACCACGCGCAATGTCGTTTTGCCCAAGGGCGACGGCTGGGTGGACTTCTGGTCAGGGCAGACGTATACCGGCGGACAAACCATCGTTGCCGCGGCTCCGCTGGATCGTATGCCGATCCTCGTAAAGCAGGGCAGTATTGTTCCCATGGGACCGGTTGTGCAGTCCACCGCGGAACGCCAGGATCCATTGGAGATTCGCATCTATTCCGGGAAAGATGCTGACTTCAAGTTGTACGAGGACAGCGGAGATGGCTACGCGTATGAGCATGGCGCGAAGTCGACCATCGGTTTCCACTGGGACGATCGCCGCAATACGCTTTCTATCGGAGAGCGGGCGGGGGCATTCCCGGGTATGCCGTTGAAGCACGCGTTCCGGATTGTTCTGGTGAAGCCGGGGCATGGTGTGGGAGCGGAATCGGAAGCGTCTGCCGACCGCTCGGTGACTTATCAGGGACATCCTTTAAAAATCGAGCTGGGCAAGTAGAGCTGACCGCTTTTGCGATGAGTGCGGCTGCTGCAGGGCAGCCCGCTCGATTGGGGAGCAAGACGATGGATCGACGCAAGTTTCTGCATGCAACCGGCGCAGCTACTCTTGGAACCTTACTGCCTGGAATAGGGAGTAAATCCGCAGCCGCTGCGCCAGTAGAAGCCGAACCATTCGATTGGGCAACCAGGGATCTCGCTTTTTCTTACGTTGCGCCCATGGGCCGTCTGCGCCAAAAGCGTCTGTTGCCAGTGGGCGTTCAAATTGCGCCGGGGCCCGGCGGTTCATCCTATGGCGTTGAAGTCGCCATTGGATGCAGCGGCGAGAACTCTCCCGATCCCGGTATGAAGTCCGGTGTTGGCCAACCGGGCGACCGCCTGCAATTTGCAGGGAAGAGAGTGGAGCCCACTGCAAAAGGGCAGCGGCTGATTTTGAGCCATGTCGATACACAGCTCTCTCTCAAGGTCGATTCAATCTATGAGTCATTCGACGGCGCTCCCATGGTGCGCCGATGGACGCGCGTCGAGAACACCGGCACCACGCCGGTGGGCATCGATTTTGTCAGCTCCGCCATGCTGCATGGAATGGCCGACTCAAGGAACTACGATCAGGAACTGCGCATCCACGTTGCATTCAATAGCTGGATGGCCGAGGGGCAATGGAAGAGCTTCAAGCCTTCGGAGATGGGCTTTATCGATAACGCGAGGACAAACTGGTCAGAGGCCTCGGCGTATAGCGTCGGTAGCTGGTCGAGCGAGAAGTATCTGCCCATGGCGATGGTGGAGAACACAACGCTTGGGCTCATCTGGTTTTGGCAGATCGAGCACAATGGCTCCTGGTATTGGGAGATATCCAATGAAGCGTCGCGTGGCTTCAGGGCCGACGATCTGTATGCATATCTGGGCGGCCCGGACGATCTTCATGCCGATGCCTGGAAGAACCTGCAGCCAGGCCAAAGTTACGAAACTGTTCCCGTGGCGATTGGATGCCTCAAGGGCGGATTTGGCGACGCGGTCGACGCACTCACGCGCTATCGCAGGATCGCGTGCGAACGCCCTCAAGTGAACCGCGAAAAGTGCCCGGTGATCTTTAACGACTATATGAACTGCCTTTTTGGCGACCCAACCGAGGCCAAGGAGCTGCCGCTGATTGCAGCCACGGCGGCTGTTGGTTGCGAATACTATGTGATCGATGCCGGATGGTATGCGGAGGCTCACGAGGACTGGAGCCAGACAATCGGCGCATGGCAGCCTTCCGCGACGCGATGGCCGCATGGCCTCAAGTTTGTTCTTGATGAGATTCGCAAGGCTGGCATGACGCCGGGGCTTTGGATGGAGCCTGAGGTTGCGGGTGTTCACTCGTTGCTGGCTGCCAAGCCGGATAGCTGGTTCTTCATGCGTCACGGTAAAAGGGTTCTGAAGAATTCGCGCTACCTGCTCGATTTTCGAAATCCCGAAGTGCGTGCTTATCTTGAAGCGGTCTTCGACCGGCTGGTGGGCGAATACGGCGTTGGCTACATCAAGCTGGACTACAACGTGGACTCGCTGCAGGGAACGGAATTGAATGCGGACAGCTTTGGCCAGGGACTCTTGGAGCATAACCGGGCGTTGGTGGCGTGGCTGAACCGGCAGTTGGATCGCAACCCGTCGTTGATTCTGGAGAATTGCGGCAGCGGCGGTGGACGCATGGATTACGCCATGCTGTCTTGTCTGCAGATTCAATCGATGACCGATCAGGAAGACTATCGCAGGCTTCCTGGAATTCTTGTCGGCGCTTCGGCCGCCGTTCTGCCCGAGCAATTGGCAATCTGGTCTTACCCCATCCAGACCAGCGGCGCGGACGAAGCCAGTTTCAACATGGTTACGGCAATGCTCTGCCGCATTCACCAGAGCGGACGCATCGACAAACTCTCAGCGGAGGCGCTGGCCCAGGTACGCGAGGGAATTCGAGTCTACAAAGAGACCATCCGCAAGCATATTGCGAACGCGGTTCCGATTTATCCGCTGGGCAGGCCAGACGTAAACGATCCGAAGAGCCCAATCGCGCTTGGCATGCGCTCGCCAGGGAAAACCCTGCTGAGCGTGTGGCGGCTGACTGGCGACTCGACGGTCCAGATTCCGGTCGCCAGCGCCTCGGCTGAACTGCTTTATCCATCGAATCTCGGCATACAGATCCGCGCGGAAGCCAATTTGCTGTCGGTAACCTTTCCGCGCCCGATGATGGGTTGCATCCTTGCGCTCGCATGATTTCAAGTTCGGCCGCGTCAGCACGCGCAATCTGCGTGTATCTGGTGGTACGACGGAATCACTATATTCAATTGTCAGCCGCGCCGCCGGGTTGTTAAGCTTGGTGCGCACATTCTTGTCTACACAGTCTTCTGCCGTAAACCGGTCAGTGCGTGCATACTTCTGCGCGGTTGCCGCAATCGGCTGCAGCGCGAGTCTTAGCTGAAGGCAAGTCGAAGGGGGAAAACGTGAAGCGCAGAGATTTTCTTACGAAGGGCACATTGGCTGCCGGTCTGGTGAGTTCTCCCGAGTTTCTCAAGCCCATATTGGCAAGCGAAACCAGCTCCGAGCAGGCCCAGGGACAAACCGGGGCGGGGCGGGAAGAGACCCGCACCACCGCTTATCTTCACAGCGCGAAGGCGGACAGGTATCTGCCCAAGGCGCCGGCAATGCGGGCAACCAGTCTTTCAGACGGCACAAAGGTCTCGCCCATGCCGCTCGAAGAACGGTTGCGGCGCGGAGTTGTGCCGCAGCGAGGCTTCTGCAGCATCACGCCCGGCAGTGATGCCCTGCTCATCTCTGGCAATGGACCGATCAATCTGGACTTGCCATGCGAACCATATTCCGAGCAGATCGTCTTCCGGCACGAGAGCTTGTTTGTGCCGCACAAGCCCACTGAGATTCCAAACATTGGCGGTATCCTTCCGCAGGTGCGGCAAATGCTGCTGGACGGCAAGTATCACGATGCCGCGAAATTCGCTTTCGATGAATGGCACAAAACTCCCAGAGACTCGTCGGGCGGCGGGTTTGGCGGAGGCGCGTCATTCACCATGCGTCTGGAGCTTCCCAAGAGCGCGTCGGTCAAGGACTATCTGCGCACGGTCGATTTCGAAAGCACCGAGGTTAAAGTCCACTGGACAGACGAGCACGGCGAATGGGTTCGCCGGACTTTTACCTCCCGGCCAGACAACCTGGTGGCGCAATGGCTCACCGCTCCAAAAGGCGAGTCGGTGAATGTGCGCATCGCGATGCGCAAGTCAGCCGGAGGAATGTTCGGCGGGATGGGAGGCTTCGGAGGCGGAGGACTGGGTGGGCCCTTGGTAGACGTAGCCACGCGCACCGGACCGCCAAGCACACTGGGCGCAATTGCCCGTGCAGGAAGCGGCGATCAAGGCGAGTCCCATCAGGACTTGAACGAGCAGCGGTTGATTCTGAAGGGCATTTTGAATCCCTCGGTGAGCAACAGCGGTTACGCCAGCATCACTCGCGTAGTTCGCGAAGGCGGCTCTGCCAAGATGGATGGCGACACGCTGGTGATCGAGAAAGCGTCGTCGGTGATACTGCTTACGCGCATTGAACATTTCCCCGACTACAGCGAGGAGCAGGTTGAATCGCTGCGGCAGGCGGTGGAACAACTCAACCCGGACTATCCGGCACTGCTTGAGCGGGCGCGGAAGGTGCAGGCGGAGATGCTCAACCGCGTCACCGTGGATTTTGGAGGCGCTGCGCAATATGCCATGTCTTCTGAGGAGCTTCTGGCCGATCAGCGGTCGAGCCCCGGTTATTCGGGGGCGTTCCTTGAGAAGCTCTTCGAGATGTGCCGCTACTGGTTCATCCTGACCAGCGGCAAGTATTGCAGCATGTCGGCCGAAACCAATGCCAATATCAACCTGCAGATTGCTCCGGGCGTGCAGGGCGATCACTGGGAAGGCATGGAGGCGTACTTCAAGTGGATGGAAAGCCTGGCCTCGGACTACCGCATGAACGCGGCCAATATCTTCGGGATGGGCGGCGCACATTATGCCCTGACGCCAAACAAACAGTCGGGGGCGGATACCAATTTCGACTACGCTGGCTCGACCGGAGAGATGTGGCCGCATGTCTACTGGATTTCCGCCGGCGGCTGGTGCGTGCGTCCGTTCTGGGACCATTATCTTGTCACGGGCGATATGGAATTCCTCCGCCGCCGCGTGGTGCCGGTTTATAAGGATCTGGCGCTGTTTTACGAGGATTTTCTGACGGTCACCGACAAGAATGGAAATTACGTCTTCGTCCCATCTTTCTCGCCAGAGAACAATCCCGGCAATCTGAACCCCGGTTGCATGTTGGCGATTAATGCCAGCATGGACATTTCGGTATGCCGAGAGGTGCTGGCCAACTTGATTGAGGCTTGCGAGCTGCTGAGCGTCGAGACTGACAGTGTGCCGAAGTGGAAGGCGATTCTGGCGAAGCTGCCGCCCCACATGATCGAACCGGACGGCTCAATGAACGAATGGTCATGGCCGGGGCTCGAAGAGCGTTACGATCATCGCCACATATCTCATCTCTACGGCGCGTGGCCAGGCGATGAGATCGATCCGGATCGGATGCCGAAACTGGCAAAGGCGGCGTTAATCGCCGACCGGCACCGTGTTCCGGAACGGCTAGCCGCTCATGGCCGCTGCCATCGCGCCCTGGTTGGTGCGCGGCTCAAAGACAGCTACCTTGTGGATACCGAACTGCGGCAACTGATTGAAGAAGGCAACGTGGGCCAGACACTTCGCTGTTCGCACGACCCCTATGCTTATCCGATGCCGGATGCGCAGGGCGGAATTCCACTCATCATGATGGAGATGCTGGCCTACTCGCGCCCCGGTGTTATCGAGGTGCTGCCGGCTCTGCCGCCGTCGCTGGTGAAGGGCTCAATGAACGGGATGTTGCTGCGCACCTTTGCGCGGCTCGACACACTGGAATGGGACATGAACGCCCGGACCGTGGACCTGACGATTACCGCGGCCAGAACGCAGGATGTCACGTTCATTGCCCGGCAAGGCATCGAATCGATCTCCGCCTCTCAAGGAGCTTTGACGGCGAAGCCGCGCTCCGGCGAGGCCACCTGCAACCTGCACTTGCCGGAAGGCAAGCCGGTGGAGATTCAATTGAAGCTCGGACGGCGCAACCCGCTGGAATGGACTAACTGGATCGCTTGATACTCGCAGAACAACGGACGACGAGAGGAAATTATGAAGCGCAGAGATTTTTTGAAGACGGGCGCAGCCGCTGCCGGACTGGTGGGTTCCTTAACAATTGAGCCGGCGCTTGCCGGAGCTGAAATCGAGCCCCAATCGACGTCGGGACAAACAGCGGCGCAACTGCCGGACAATCGTCCGGCTGAGTATCTTCACCGCGTGCAGGCTGATCCGTTTCTGCCTAAGGCGCCGGTGTCCGCAAGATCGTATCCGGTCTCTGCGATGCCTTTAGAGAAACGGGTTGGGCGAAAGATTGTGCCGCAGCATGGCTTTTGCAGCACTGTGCCCGGCGAAACGGTGAGCGAGAGCCTCACCTCGGGCAATGGAGCGATGACCATCGAACTGTTGGGCGATCCCTATGCGGAGCAGATTCTCTTTCGTCACGAGGGCCTGCTGATGCCCTGGAAGAAGCCCGTGGAAGCTCCCCAGATAGCAGACATTTTTCCGCAAGTTCGGAAGATGGTGCTGGACGCAAAAGACCGCGACGCCATGATACTCGCTCTCAAGCACTTGAATGACGGCCCGATCAAGCAGGACACCGAGCCGCACCTCACCGTCCCGGCGTTCCAAATGCATCTCGATTTTCCTAAGACTGCATCGGTGAGGGATTATCTTCGCACCCTCGATTTTGAGACGAGCGAGGCAAATGTGTATTGGACCGATGAGCACGGCGACTGGGCTCGCCAAACGTTCACCTCCCGGCCTGACAATGTCGTGGTCCAGTTGCTCACCGCGCCGGCGGGGCAGCAGGTGAATGTTCGCATCTCATTGCAAAAGTCCGCGGAGTGGAGCCTGGTCTCCAGCATGGACTGGGGTAACCACGCTGGAATTAACTCCATCGCGCCTGACCGTGCAGCCTTCGCATCTTCCGCGTTGTCTCCCGAGGAGACCACGCAGAAGGGTGTCGAGGCCAACGGCGTTCGGCAGGACTTTAACGTGCAGCGGCTTGTTTACAAGTGCATTCTGGATTCTTCCGTCGACAACAGCGGCTACGCCGGAGTGGTTCGCGTGGTGCGGAACGGCGGAACGGCGCGGATGGATGGCGACACGCTGGTCGTTGAGTATGCATCGTCCGTGATGCTGCTTACGCGCATCGAGTATTACCCCTACTTCAGCGACGACAATGTTGAATCGCTCAAGAAAGCGGTGGATGCCATCGTCCCGGATTATGCGGCGCTGCTTACGAGGCACCAGAAGGTTCAGGCAGAGGCTCTCAACAGCGTCACCGTGGATTTTGGCGGCGCTTCGCAATATGGATTGTCGACCGAGGAACTTCTTATCGACCAGCGGTCGAGGCCGGACTACTCGCCCGCGTTGCTTGAGAAGGTCTTCGAGATGGGCCGGCATTGGTTCATTCTCAACAGCGGTAAGTATCCAGGCATCGCAGCCGAGATCAACTCCACCATCGACCTGCAAACGGCGGGCGCTGTGCAAGGCGACTTGCGTGGAGGATTGGAGGCCTACTTTAACTGGATGGAGAGCCTGGCATCGGATTGCCGGACCAACGCCAAGAACATCTTCGGATTTCGCGGCGCATCGTACCCGCTGTTTCCAGACAAGGGTATCGGCGCAAAGTTCTACTACTCCGGCACCTCCGGAATCGGAATCTGGCCCTATTGGATTTCTGCCGGAGGCTGGTGTCTGCGCCCGTTCTGGGATCACTACCTGGTGACCGGGGATGAGGGATTTCTACGCAATCGCGTAGTGCCGGCTTATAAAGATCTGGCGCTTTTCTACGAGGATTTCCTAACGGTCACTGACGAAAATGGGAACTACATCTTCGTTCCATCCATCTCGCCGGAGAACGTGCCCCACAACACGGATGCAGCGGGACCGTCGCTGATCAATGCCACCATGGACATTGCGGTGTGCAGGGAAGTGCTGACCAATTTAATCGTAGCTTGCGAGACTTTGGGCACTGACGCCGACAGCGTGACCAAATGGAAGGCGATGCTGGCCAAGATGCCGCCGTACCTTATGGAGCCGGACGGCACCCTGAAAGAATGGGCGTGGCCCACGTTGCAAGAGCATTACATCCATCGGCATATTTCTCATCTTTACGGCGCATGGCCGGGCGATGAGATCGATCCGGACCGCACGCCGCAACTGGCTCGCGCCGCCGAGATCGCTGACCGGAGGCGCACGTTTGATGCGATGTCCACCGCGGTTGCGGGCGAAACCTTGCCTGCGTTTGCACGCTGCCATCGCGCTTTGGTGGGGGCGCGGCTCAAAGACAAGGTGATTGTGGACGTCCAACTGCGGCAATTGATTGAGCAGGGCTACGTCAGCACCGCGCTACGCTGTTCGCGCGAGCCTTATGCCGTGCCGGTGCCAGATGCGCACGGCGGAATTCCCGCGATCGTGATGGAGATGCTGGCTTACTCGCGCCCCGGCGTGATCGAGTTGCTCCCGGCCCTTCCGCCGGCGCTGGTGAAGGGAACCATCAAGGGTATGCAGGCGCGCACCTTTGCCCGCATCGACAACCTCGACTGGGACATGCAAAGCAGGACTGTATCGGTGACGATTACCTCGCTCAGAAACCAGGACATCGCGCTGATCGTCCGCTACGGCATTGAGGCAATTACCGCGCCGCCGGGAGTTCTTGCCGAGCCGCTCGACCGCGGCAAGGACAATTGCAGCCTTCATCTGCCCGCCGGCAAGCCGGTCGTTATACGGGTCAAACTGGGCCGGCACGAGCCGCTCGACTGGGTCAAGCGAGCCGCGCAGGCATAGCGTCTTGTACAAGCTACACTGCGATTTCGCAAGCGATCAATCGCAGTGTGGCTACAGCGTGTTTCAAAAAACAGCCTTGTAACAGGGCCCGACTTCAGTCGGGCCGAAAGGTTGCAGTGAAACGATGGGTTTTAACCCCTGAGGGATTCGAACCCAAATCCGGTCGTCATTTTTGAAACACGTTGTCATGAAATTGACACAACAGAACACCCAGCCGCAAGGCAGTTAGGCTGCCAACGGAAAGTACTTAGAAAAGCGATTTTTTAGCTGCCCGCCTAAATTGACACAGGGTGTTCTTCGCAGTAGTCTGGCTTGCGGAGACGTGTGGCCGATTTTCATCGGCCCTGTCTGTCGTTCAGGGACGTTTTTTGCACCCAAGGAGAGTTTGATGAACGTATCGGTAGCTTCAAAATGGGCGCTCGCCCTGGCGTGCGCGATAGGCTGTGTCGCCCTTGCCCCAGCGCAGGACACCGCAAAATTGCCCTTCATGAATCCACAGCTTTCCGCGGAGCAGCGCTCGACCGATATTGTGTCTCGCATGACCCTGGAGGAGAAGGTTCTGCAGATGCAGAACAGCGCTCCGGCAATCCCGCGGCTTGGCGTTCCGGCGTACAACTGGTGGAACGAGGCGCTGCATGGCGTGGCCACGGGGCGCGCAACCGTATTCCCTGAGCCGATTGGCATGGGCGCAAGCTTCGATCCCGAGATGGTGCATCGCGTGGCCGACGCAATCTCAACCGAAGCGCGTGCAAAATACAACGAGGCGCAGCGCCAGCCGCCCGCAACGGTGGTGGCTCCGGGCGCAGCGCCTGGCCGCACCGCAGGGTTGAACTACTGGTCGCCGAACCTGAACATCTTCCGCGATCCCCGCTGGGGCCGCGGTCAGGAGACGTACGGCGAAGATCCTTTCCTGACCAGCCGCATGGGTGTCGCGTTCGTCACCGGGATGCAGGGCAACGATCCGCATTATCTGAAAGTGGTAGCCACTCCCAAGCACTATGCGGTCCACAGCGGTCCTGAGCCGCTGCGGCATACCTTTGATGCCAAGGTGAACGAGTTCGACGAGGTCAACACGTATCTGCCGGCGTTCAAGGCAGCCGTTATCGAGGGCAAGGCGGACTCGGTGATGTGCGTGTACAACTCCATTAACGGAGCGCCCGGCTGCGCCAACGACGATCTGCTGCAAAAGCGGCTTCGCGATCAATGGGGCTTCAACGGCTTTGTGGTGAGCGATTGCGGCGCAGTCGGCGACATCTTCCGCAGCCACAAATTCACCACCTCAATGGGCGATGCTGCCGTGGCGGCCGTGAAGGCGGGAACCGACCTTACCTGCGGCGACGAGTACAAGACCCTTGTCGACGAGGTGAAGGCCGGCAAAATCTCTGAAGCCGAAATCACGCGCGCGACGGAGCGGCTCTTTGTGGCGCGATTCCGCCTCGGCATGTTCGACCCGGCAGATGCCGTTCCGTACAACAAGATTCCTATCACTGAGAACGATTCTGCCGCGCACCGGCGTTTGGCGCTGACCGCTGAGCGGGAATCCATTGTGCTGTTGAAGAACCAGGGCGGCATTCTGCCTTTGAAGCCTTCGGTGCGCAAGATTGCGGTCATCGGTCCCTCCGCGAACGATCCTGTCGGCTTGCTGGGCAACTACAACGGAGTCTCTTCGAAGCAGGTAACGCCGTTTGAAGGAATCGCGCGGCAGTTCCCGTCGGCTAAAGTGCAGTTCGCGCTTGGCTCGGTCTATACTCCAACCGCTGCGGCTCTGGTTTCAGCAAGTGTTCTGGCTCCGCCGGATGCAAGCGGGCAGGGACTGCTGGCCGAGTATTTCAACAATGCCGATCTGCAAGGGCAGCCGACGCTCAGCCGTACTGAACCGCGGATATATTTCGACGCCAACACTGAAGAGCCCGCCATTGTCGCGGCAACCAAGGGCGACGTGTACTCGATCCGCTGGACGGGCACGCTCACTCCTCCGGCCACCGGCGATTACTCCATATCGGCACGCACCGGCATTTGGAATCGCGATGGAAAGATCAAGCTGTTCATCGACGACAAGGAAGTCAGCTCCGGCGGACCGTTCAGCATGAGGCCTGCGGGATTGGGGCCGGGGCAAGGACAGGGACCTGGGCGCTCAGGACCTGCGCCTTTGCATCTGGATGGCGGGCACAAGTACGCAGTGCGCGTGGAATACCGGCAAAACGGCGGCGGTGGCGGCGCGGAGCTTGACTGGATTCCGCCGGCGTCCGTTCTTCTGGACGAGGCTACGAAGGTAGCGGCGGATTCAGACGTGGCGCTGGTTTTTGTGGGACTGAACGGTTCGATTGAAGGCGAAGGACACGACCGCGCGGCCATCGATCTGCCTGAGCCGCAGGAGAATCTGGTGAAGGCAATCATCGCCACGGGCAAGCCGGTGGTGGTGGTTTTAACTAGCGGCAGCGCGGTTGCAATCAACTCCGCCGAGGCTGGCGCGCAGGCGGTTCTCTCCGCCTGGTACGGTGGCGAGGAGACCGGCACGGCGATTGCCGAAACGCTGGCTGGCCTGAACAACCCTGCTGGCCGCTTGCCGGTAACGTTCTACAAGGGCATTGACCAAGTGCCGGACTTCAAGGACTACTCCATGAAGAACCGCACCTACCGTTACTTCAAGGGCGATCCGCTCTACCCGTTCGGCTTTGGGTTGAGTTACTCCTCCTTTGCGTATTCCGGCCTGAGCGCGAAGCGCACCGCCGAGGGCGCTCAAATCACGGCCACGGTGAAGAACACATCCAAACGTGACGGCGACGAGGTGGTGCAGCTCTACTTTGCCGGCGGCAGCGATGAAACCGCCTCTGTCCGCAGCCTGCGCGGCTTTCAGCGCATCCACCTGAAGGCTGGCGAAAGCCGCAAAGTAACATTCACGGTGGCGCAGGTTGACCTGCCCAAAGAGAAAGTGGAAATCAGCGTAGGCGGCGGACAACCGTTGGGCGCAACGCCTTTTGTCAAAGGCTCGCTTTAACGATCGCCCAGCCCTCAACCACAACCGACAGAAAAACAAGGAGCGGCCGCAAGCGGTCGCTCCTCGTGCATTGTGCCCTTACTTCGTTCCGAGCTGCTTCTGGGCGAACGCGATAAAGTAAGGCCAGTTCGGCGCTGGCGTATGCCCATACTCATGCTGCCGGAACGCGATCCGGCCGGAATCAATCAGCGTTTTCATCTTCGGAAACGTTGCCGTTCCCAGTCCCTCGACCCCCAGCAGCTTCCATGCCGGGCTCGCCGCCGCTGCAGCTATAAACATTCCCTGCGCATCTTGCCATGCGTCGCCGGGCGCGTAGTTGGGATCGACGATCAGTGCACCGCCGCCGATAAACACCGGCCTGGGCGCAATCAGTGCGATGAACTCGTGGCTGTCTACCGGCAATTCGCTTGCCGAGTGTCCCTCCGCTGCGTAACGCATAAAGTTCCCCGCGAACCAGTGGTATTCTTCGGTGCTGCACAGGTTTCCCAGGGTCTCGCCGTAGTTGCGCCGGAACAGATCCGCTCCGCCAGCGCCCGACGACGAAATATATCCGATCGCAAAGCGCGGATCGTCGGCCATGGCCACCAGAGCGGCCTTGCCTCCACGCGAGTGTCCGGCAACGCCCACCTTTTTTCCGTCCACATCTGGATCGGTCTGAAGATAATCGAGAATCCTGCTGTCGGCCCACGCCCATGCCCGCAGCACACCCCAATCGTCCAAAGCGCGCGGCTGTCCGTGGTTCACCAGTCCGATGATTCCCTTGTCCAGTCCTGCGCCGTTGTCTGCCTGCACATCGTTGGAGTTGCGCTCCACAAATCCCCAACCGGCCTCAAGCAACAACTTGGATGAGTCTGGCGGATTGTCCGGCATCCACAGCAGATGCATCACAAATCCTGGCCGCGGCGCTGGCATGTGAAACGTGAACGAGCGGGTTGACCCGCCGCCGACGATCACCGGCACCTTCTGCCCCTTCATGCTCGCCGGCGTCACCACGTTTGCGTGGATGTCCACCGTAATCGCCGGATACTCCGAGTTATCTACGTGGCCGGTAATGTGCTTTACCACAGCCGGAACTCCGGCGACCGTTATCTCTTCAACGCTGTCAACTTTCCACGTAACTCCGGGAATGTGCGCGGGATATTTGCCATACACATCCTCGGCAAAATCCGCCTCAATCTCTTTCCGCCTTTGCGGCCACTGCGCCGCCGACTTTACCTTCTTTCCGTCCTTCATCACCAGCAGCGCAGGCAAATCGGGATACGGGTTGGCCTTCGACTCGTCGTAGTTTGCGTTGCCGGGCTTGCCAACATCGTAGGCTGTCGCCGGGGGTTGCATGGCCGTGATTCCCAACAGCTTCAGTTCGCGGTCGCGCTCCGCGGCTGAAGCAGCGGTGATGGCGGCGCGCTCCTCTGGGGTAGGAAAATGAAACCCTGCTGGCGGAGCCGGGGCTTTTGCAGGCACCGGCGTTTGCGCACTCCCCGTGATTCCCAGCGCTAATACAACCGCGATCGCCGGGATCAGATACATGCCGGTGAAATAAGAGCTGTTTCGATCTGTCATTGCAGGGCCTCTCTCTCTACACTCCCCATCGCAATCCTCGACTCTGCCTGGTCTACGGTGAGCGTTGGCAGACCGAGGGGCTTTCTGTGCTCGAATACCTACTTCGTCCTCGGGGCCTTTTCCGGTCCACAGCGAACCGAGCGTCTGCCCCGAATTCGGACGGACACAACCTATACCTACGTGCTCGGGAATGTCAATGAGAGATGAATGGGCAAGAAAGCAAAAGTACCGCCAGCGTCAAAGCTATCCAAAGTGGGACAGGGAGCCAGGCTGACGAGTTAGTTTGGCCGCCGAATCCCGGGCAGTGCTCATCCCAATCATCGAGCCTTGCGGGAGCGGAGCTGTCTTATTTTCGAGGTTGGGAAGAGGCAACAAACGCGCGCTCGAAGCCGCCGATCGACTTCTCGATGCGATCCAGAGGAATGGTCAGCGACAGGCGGATGTAACCCGAGCGTCC
>CAYZVG010000016.1:0-19747 GCA_964481595.1 uncultured Occallatibacter sp.
TCGTGATCCCATATTGGAAGATTTTCTCGAAGGCGGGGTTCGCTGGAGCGCTTTCGCTGCTGATGATTATCCCGCTCGTCAATCTGATCGTCTTGTATGTAATTGCGTTTTCAGAGTGGAAGATGAAACCAGGCAAGGCTTCGGTTGTCTGAAACAGAGTGTACGCGATCTCACTGATGATATGACTGGAATGGATAGCTGTACGACGGCATTTGCGGTGAGTGCATTTGGTTGTGCCCCAAATAACGGGTACAAGAGCAACTACCCAAGCTACAAGGGAGTGTTCTGTACTGGCGATGCACTAAAGGAAAAAGGAATATCCATTGCGTTTGACGTTGCTGGGGCTATTCCTGGACTTGGCAACGTGACATCTGCGGGTGTGGCAATTACTGGAACAGCATACGGGATTGCTACCGTGGGCAATGATCCCATAGCTGCTAATTCTGCTGCTGTAGGCGGAGCCGTTCCAATTTTCGACATGCTTTTAGGCGGAACCAAAGCCCTTCCCGTTGTAGGGAATGTGGTCTCAGGGTTGACTGGCTTGTACGACATTTACGGCGCGTATAAGACATATCAAAGTTGCATGTCGTCATCGAAGTATGACTGATCGTGTGGAGGATGAAGCGTGTTTGATGACGAGCCTCGCAAAGAGGAAAAACCCACAGACTATACAGGCCTCATCATTGTGGCCATGCTCGCGCCCGTGTTCTTTCTTTTCGTTTATTTCGATAAGCCTGATATGGGGCTGGCTACCTGCATTGTGTTAGGAATGGCCATGATCGCCGTCAGGCTTCGCTGGAAATTGCGGAAACATTTCTGGTTTTGGGCGATTATCGTTTCCATTTTGGCGGTCCAAGTTCCATTGCTTTCTATCGTCCGGTGGCCGCAAGGTAGGACCCCCACGCTTGTCTATACGCTGCCAGTAGGAATCGTGGAGTTCCTGCTCATCATGGGGGCGATTGGACTTGGTGAAAAACTCTTCTCGAAAGGTTCCTCATCCGCTGATGAAGAGGAATGATTAGACCAGCAGGCCGTCTCTTCGGGGGCGGCCTTGCTGTGTCTGGGCATCCGTTGGCATCCTCGGCCGGGTGCCCCATCCTTTCACAGTCTTATCGTGAAAGGGTGGGATAGCACGAACCCCAACCAGCCGGACGGTCAGTGGAACTTCTGCGTATCCCACCCTTGCGCATGAAAAAAGCGCAAGGATGGGGCACCCGGCGGTTGGAATCGGATTATTCACTGCAGGTGCAGCGGCCGGCCCGTGGATAGCGGGAGCAGATGCCTGGATGGTGTATGGAATCACAACAGCTGGCGGTGGCGCTGTGCTAACTTCCGGCGCGTGTGATGATTAATTCAACGGTAGAAGAGAGGCGAAACTATGGATTTGTCACAATATCCCGATCTGTTGAAAGATAAGAGGGGAACAATCGATGGCCGTGAATTCTTTTCGCGATCTCCTTTTCGTTCGAGGCACTTCTTGATGGCGACGGGTACAATCCTTGCCTGCCTTGTCATGGAACTTGTGATTGTAACCCATTTGTCGGGCAGGATATCTTCATCGGGTGCTTGGTTTCTCACGACCCTGTCCCTGCTCTTGTTGGTTTCTTGGTTCTCAGCACTGCGACATATTCGACGAATGCGGGCGCTTTATAAAGAGGGCTTGATTGGCGATATTGAGGCGGGCTCGCCGATGGACATCGCGTTGGGAATTGCCGCAGTAGAACTGATCGACTGGCTTGTGGGCATATCTTGCGTGATCTTCCTTACGCTCTTGTTTATCGCAATTCACTCTGACTGCCTCAGTCGGCGGGTGGCCCACATCTGACCCTCCCTCCAAAAATAGGTGTCCCATGTCTCGGCGGGTGGCGCACCCAAAGTTTTTCAAAACTTAACCAACCAACAAAGCTGGGTGCCCCATCCTTTCCATAGCTTTATCGTGGAAAGGATGGGAACCACGAATCTCATCTTGTCATGTTTTCCGTTGTCTGACCACTGTTGTGAGACCACGAACATTGACCATCAAACCGGGTGTAGAATTCTTTCGTCATGGCCAGGTGCCGGGTGCCGGGTGCCCCATCCTTTCACAGTCTTATCGTGAAAGGGTGGGATAGCACGAACCCCAACCAGCCGGACGGTCAGTGGAACTTCTGCGTATCCCACCCTTGCGCATGAAAAAAGCGCAAGGATGGGGCACCCGGCACCCGGCGGCGGCCCGATGGGTAAGTCGGGTAGCTTCGGTTGCGGTGAGCTTTCCAAGCCACGATGAGGGTGCCCTCGGTCCCTCGCTTTTTGGGGCCGGGGATAGACCGAAGGTCTATGAAAGCTGGCCATCTGAAAGCTGAAAGCTGAGAGCTGAGAGCTGAGAGCTGAGAGCTAGCAGCTAGCAGCTAGAAGCTGTTCCCTATTCCCTGATCCCTGTTCCCTGATTCTCTAACAAAGATCACCGCGTGGTCATCGGCATACACCTGCTTCCACGTGTGCAGCAGAGAAAGCGTGACGACCATCTGCGAATGTGGCGACAGCAGGCAAAAGTTCACCTTGTACTTGTCCAGCAGCAGATTCGGATCGGTCGCGCCCAGCGCCCAGTTTCCATACTCGGCCAGAAATCCAGACCACTCGTAGATATCGGTCCGTCCGTCCATCATCACCGGGTACTCAGGCGCGGCCCAGATCAGATATCCGCCAGAAGGATAGTCGTTCAGCATTGGTCCAGCCAGGTGATGGCTCTGGATGTACTCGACCGCGCGCACCGGGCTTTGCTCTTCAACCTGCGCCTCAAGATTTGCGGCGCTCGGAAAGGCCAGAATGATTGCAACCACCGCGCCGCCGATCACGATCGCGTTCGGCAGCACGCGGTCTTTCGCAAATTCGTAATTCTCCCACAAGCCCGCAAGCTGCCGCGTCAAAATCGGAGCGGCAAGAATGCCAAACACAATCAACATGCGGTTATGGCTCACCGCGAGCCAAGTGCCAAGCCCAAGTAGCATCAGCTCGTCCAGCCGCAGATCGGCCTTCCGCGTGATTGCCAGCAGGCAGCAGCAGAACAGTACGGCCATCAGTCCGATGCCGCGCGCCTCGGTCATCTTCAACGGCGCCCACTCCTGCACGTAGGTCATCAGCAGCGGCATGTTCATCAATGTGTCGAACGGATAAAGGATCTGCTTGACTCCAGCCGGATTCACCGGCAATATCGCAACTGACGCGGCCAGCGCCCAGGCCAGCGCACGCTGCCGCTGTGGCTCCCAGCGCCGTGCAATCAGTGAGCCTGCCTCAAACTCCGCAAAGGAGCACGCCAGCAGAGCGCAGCCCACCACAATGCCCAGAACGAACGACCCGTGACAGTTGATCCACACCAGAAACACAGCAGGCAGCGCGTAGAACCACCGCGCATCGCGCCTGCGTCCAAGCTCGATGAGGATCAGCTCGGCAATCAGCAGGCAATAGGCCACCAGTTGCGGCCGGATCGTGAACCCGATCGTGGCAAAGAACCACACCAGCGCGCCGCCGCCGAATGCCACCTTCACGTTGCCCGAGTAGAGCCAGCAAAGCGCATATCCGCTCACCACCAGAAGAACGGCAAACACACAGAACCACGCCATAATGCCGGAATAACCGCCCGCGAGATAGGCGCAGTAAAGCGACAGCTCGGCGAGCCACTCCTGCGGAACCAGCGCCTGATGATTGGTGGTGTAGCTGAACAGGTCGTGTGCGGGGATGCTGTGGGTGGAGTAGATCACCTGGCCCATCTTCAGGTGCCACCACAGATCGGGGTCGTCAAACCGGCCGCGTACTGTCAGAACAGTCAGCACGGCAAGCAGGCAGGCCTGCGCCACGGGGAAGCAGAAGAGCCGTTTGAGTGCTTGCAAGAACTTTACTTTCCCGCCTGGCGCGAATTGCAGACTCAGGCGCTGGCCGTCTCTTTCAGGTGCGGTTCGAAGATAGGATCCACTTCGGCAAGCCGGATGAGCCGATGCAGATAAGCTCTCGAGATGCAAAGCTGGCGTGCCGCCAGTGTTTTATTGCCATTATTCTCGCGCACCGCGGCCACCGCAAGTTTCACTTTGTATTCCTGTATCTGCCGCTCAAACGAGCCCGCAGGCTGGTACTCGCCGATGTTCACCACATCCTCAAACCGGGAGTCTTCGTCCTCCGGCGTGGTCAGCATCAGGTCTTCCGCGCGAATCAGCTTGCCGGGCGCAAGAATAATTGCGCGCTGCACCACGTTCTCCAACTCGCGTACATTCCCCGGCCAGGAGTGATTCTGCAGCAGGTCCAGCGCCCTCGGCTCAAAGCCGTCCACCTGCTTTTGGAATGCCTGCGAGTACTTTTGCAGCACGTGTTTGGCAATCAGCGGAATATCCTCCGCGTGCTCCTGCAGGGGGGGCGATTCAATGCGCATTACGTTGATGCGGTAGAAAAGATCCTGCCGGAATTTGCCTTCCGCCACCTGCTTTGTCAGATCGCGATGGGTTGCAAACACCAGCCGCGCCCGCAGCGGAATCAGCCGGTTGCTGCCCAGGCGATTGAACTCCATCTGCTGCAGCACGCGCAGCAGCTTTACCTGCGTAAACATGCTCAGGTCGCCGATCTCATCCAGAAACAGCGTCCCGTCCCCGGCCTGCTCAAAGTAGCCTTCCCGGGCACCCACCGTCCCGGTAAACGCGCCTTTCTCGTGCCCAAACAACTCCGCTTCAATCAGCGTCTCGGGAATCGCGCCGCAGGAGACAGCAACAAAAGGTCGGCTTGCTCGGCTGCCGGTATTGTGAATTGCACGGGCGATCAACTCCTTGCCCGTGCCGCTTTCGCCGGTCACCAAAACCGCGGCATTCAGGCTGGCCACTGAGCGCACCAGTTGGTAAACACGTTGCATCTGCACGCTGGTGCCGATCAGGTGATCGCAGCAGACAGGCTCCTCGAGCCGCTGCTGCACCGACTGGAGCTGCTGCTTGAGCGAGGAGTTCTCGCACGCGCGGCTCAACATGGTCTTCAGGTCGCGAATCGAAGGCGGACGGCGGCAGTAGCCGAATGCACCGTTGCGGACAAGTTCAAATGCGGTGGAGCGCAGGCCGTCGTCGGCCATCACTACTGCAGGCACGTTCAGGGCAATCAGGCTCTGTGACGACTCAATGCGTTCGCGCAGGGCATCCCGGTGGGAGTTCAGATCCAGGATCATGGCGTCGCACTCCCCGGTTGAGACCAGGCGCGTCATTTCTTCGGCATCGGACCCCTGCTGGACGAGAAACTCCTTGCCCAAGGCCGACGATAGAAGAGAACGCAAAGTGCGATCTTCAGAATAAAGGCCGATCTTTATCATGAAAGTGCGGCTTCCCCCAGCCGAACAGAACCATGCCGTTCTCGCGAAGAAGTGGCGATGATGTGTAACTATGATCGGCAAATGGTACCTATATTCCAATGACTGTTTCGTGGTAGGTCACCAGATAGCCCGGAGTGGTAAATTCTCTACGAGCGGCATGATCCTCTCAAAGCGGCGCACTTCTTGCTGTTTGCGCGCCTAAGTAATTAATAAATATAGATTTAAGCGTTCATTTACCGCACAAGAACATGGCCGGAGCTAGCCAGCTCGAAACCAAGATAAACCGCTGATTATAAGTTGGTTGTCTGAGTAGTACTTAACCGGCACACTTTTCCCGTTTTAGAGATGTTCCGGTCGCCAAATCCAATCGATCCAATTTGCGAGGCGCTCGGGATAGCACAAAAGTTGTAGGTCTTTTTGTGTCGAATTGGCCCCGAAGCGCTCATCTGTGGTTTATGGGCAATTCCGCGGCCAATTCGCCCGAATTGTTCGCCCGGCAATGGCCGGATGTGTATACGCTGCGTTGCACCGCCGGCCCAAATCCGTATACAGCCGTGTACACTCCACGGCGTCCCTGCGGCCAACCTATTGAATCCACACGATCTTTGCCTACCCACTTTTGGTGGGGCAATTGCACCCGAAGGGGGTATTCCCAGACTCGTGCGGGAAGAGGAGCATCAGAGCATGCATGGATTCGCTTGGTGGCCAACTGTCGTTGTTCTCGGAGTTGCCACCTTTACTGATCTCCGTAGCCGCCGGATTCCAAACTGGCTGGTGCTTCCGTTCTTTGTCCTGGGATTCATTGTCTCGGGCTGGATGCACGGTTGGCGCGGCATGGGCGATAGCCTGGCCGGTGCGGCGCTGGGGCTGTTGATTTACGGGGTTTTGTTCTGGATGGGCGGCATGGGCGCCGGAGACGTAAAGCTATGCGCCGCAATCGGCGCGTGGATCGGCCCCCATCAATTGATGTTTGCAGTTGTTATTACCGGCATGGTCGGCGGATTGATGGTGCTGTGCTGGGCCTTATTCGGCGGTTTTATTGGAGAGTTATTTACAGGAGCGGGCAACCTGGTGTTCGGCTGGAAGCAGCGCGGCGGAGTTCGTGATCCGGAGATGGTCATCTCCAATCCGCTCAAGCGCAAGATTCCCTACGCACCGGCAATTGCCATTGGAACATTGATATCGTTCTTTGCCCGTTAGAAAGTTGCGCTTAGTTTATGTCGGATTTGCGATCAAAATACGAGTCATCGGTTGTCGTGCAAGACAGGTTGCGCGAGATGGTGAGCACCGACGAAGACGCGAATATGCATACCGCGCCCTATCTGGTGTCAAAGCCTCTTGACCTGCCCGGCGACGATCCTCTGATGATCGCCATCGTCGGTCCGCAGGACGAGAGGCGCCGCGAGATGGTGCGCGCTTTAGCCGTCCATCCTGAGACTGACATCCGCGCCTTCCCCAGCTATCCGCCAGATATGGAAGAGTCGCCTCGGCTTCTCGCTGAGAATCACGACGTCGTTATGGTGGACCTTGACGCCGATCCTGAGGTTGCGCTCGAACTGGTTGAGGTTCTTGGCGAGAGTTTGTCGACGACGGTCATGGTGTATTCCACCAAGGCAGATCCCGAGATGCTGGTGCGCTCCATGCGCGCCGGCGCGCGAGAGTTTCTATCGCCGCCGTTTGAGCGCGGTGTCATTGCGGAGGCGCTCACGCGTGCAGCCGCGCGCAAAATGTCAACCGCAAACTCGGTCGCCTCTGTTCAGGATGCGACCACGGGCGACGAAAAGGCGGTGTACGGAAAGTTGCTGCCGTTCATGGGCGCCAAGGGTGGCACGGGCGTTACAACGCTGGCCTGCAACTTTGCCGTCGCGCTTGCGCAAACGCCTAACCAGAAGACGTTGTTGATCGATCTCGATCTTCCTTTGGGAGACGCCGCTCTGAACCTCGGAATCATCCCCGAATACTCGGCTATCCACGCGCTCCAATCTTATGAGCGGCTCGATTCCAGCCTGCTTTCCCGGTTGGTGGTCAAGCACGACTCTGGCTTGGCGGTGCTGGCGGCTCCGGGAAGATTCCAGCAATATCAGACGACCAACGAAGCCATCGATAAATTGCTCACCGTGGCCATGCAGAACTACGACTACGTAGTTGTCGATCTGGGATCGAGAATCGACCTGACCGAAACGGTTCTGTTCAAGCGTGCTTTCACTATCTATCTGGTGACTCAGGCCGGCATTCCTGAACTGCGCAATGCCAATCGGCTCATCTCGCAATTCTTCGGTATTGAGGGCCCCAAGCTCGATGTCGTCATCAACCGCTACGAGTCACGCTCGTTGAGCGTCTCAGAGGCGGACATCACAAAGGCGCTCACCCGGCCCGCGCAGTGGAAGGTTCCTAACGACTACGCGGCGGTCAAAAGCATGCAAATTAACGCAACACCGCTGGCTTTTGCCGACTCCGGAGTCTCGGTGCAGATCAGGCGGATGGCCAGTGTGCTCACCGGGGAGCCTGCGGCTCCGGCAAAGAAAAAGGTCTTCAGCCTGTTTGGCTGATCGTTAAAGGATTTAGGTCCCATTCTCAGGAAAAGGTGAAACGTGGAACTGCTCAATCTGGAAAATTACAAAGCGGAGATTCACAGGACTCTGATTTCCAAGCTGGACTTGGAAAAGCTCTCTCGCGTCAACTCCAGCCAGGCCCGCCAGGCTGTGCTCGGCATCGTCAAAGAGATCATGTCGGACCAGCGCGTTCCGCTAAGCTACGACGAGCAGGAGAAAATCCAAGCCGACCTTCTCGACGAAGTTTTTGGACTTGGTCCGCTGGAGCCGCTGCTGCGCGACCCCAAGATCTCCGACATCCTGGTCAACGACAAAGACCACGTCTTCATTGAAAAGAACGGCATGCTGCAGAGAGCCAATACCTCGTTCCGCGACGACCGGCACCTGCTGCAGATCATCGACCGCATCGTCTCCAGAGTCGGACGCCGCGTGGATGAATCCTCGCCGATGGTCGACGCCCGTCTGCCCGACGGCTCGCGTGTTAACGCCATCATTCCGCCACTCGCGCTCGACGGTCCCTCCATCTCGATCCGTCGTTTCGGAACCGGCCCATTGGCCGCCAACCAGCTTGTTAAGCTCAACAGCATCTCTGCGGAGATGATGGAAGTTCTCTCTGCCGCAGTGAAGGCGCGCATCAGTATCCTCATCGCCGGAGGCACCGGCGCCGGCAAAACCACGTTCCTCAATATTCTGTCGCAGTACATTCCCAACAACGAGCGCCTGGTCACCATCGAAGACGCTGCCGAACTCCGGCTTGCGCAGGAAAACATTGTCCGCCTGGAAACGCGTCCGCCGAACATTGAAGGCCAGGGCGCCATCCGTCAGCGCCAGCTGCTCATCAACTGCCTGCGTATGCGTCCCGACCGCATCATCATCGGCGAGGTCCGCGGCGAAGAAGCCTTCGATATGTTGCAGGCCATGAACACCGGTCACGAAGGATCGATGACCACCATTCACGCCAACACCCCCCGCGATGCGATCTCAAGAATGGAGTCCATGGTGGCCATGGGCAACATGAACCTGCCTGAAAAGTCGGTTCGCCAGCAGATTGCTTCGGCAATCACCATTGTTGTGCAAGCGCACCGCATGAGCGACGGCACCCGTAAAGTCACAAGTATTTCAGAGATCACCGGCATGGAAGAGAACGTGATTTCGATGCAGGAGATCTTCTCGTTCGAGAAAAAAGGCATCGGACCGGACGGCAAGGTGATCGGCGTATTCAAGCCAAGCAGGATTCGCCCGCGGTTCCTCGAGCGGCTGCGTGTTTCAGGCATTATTTTGCCGCCCAGCATCTTCGAGCACGAAACGCTGGTCAACTAAACGCTAAGGAGGGAGAAACCATGAGTACTGCAGTTGTCATAGGCCTGGTCTTCCTGGGCGTCTTCGCGGCCATCGCTCTGCCGATGATTGCCACCAGCGGGTCCTCGAGAAAAACCAAGGATGTGCAGGACCGGCTTGCGTCGGCGTTGGCGACTGAGACGCCGGAAGTTCAGAATCTGGTCGTCGATCTTCGCAAGGTCGATCAGATGAGCAGCATTCCCTGGCTGAACAAGAAGCTGCTCCAGTTCGAGTTGACGCCCTATCTGCGCAGGATTCTCGATCAGGCCAACCTTAGTTGGAGTGCCGGCAGGCTGCTTTCCATGTGCGGCGTCTGCTTCATCATTCCAGCCTTCGTAGTCCATTTCCAGTTTGGTTCGGCTCTGTTGTCGCTAGGAGCGGGGCTCCTGTTGGGCCTGGCGCCGCTGGGGTTTGTGTACTTCAAACGCGGCAAGCGCTTCGGCCACTTTGAGCAGAACCTTCCTGAGGCTCTGGATCTCATGGTGAGCGGCTTGCGTGCCGGCCACAGCCTCATTGCGGCCATGGGCCTGGTGGGCCGTGAGTGCCCCGATCCGGTCGGCAGCGAGTTCAGAACCTGCTTTGAAGAGCAAAACTATGGGCTCGAATTGAAGGGTGCACTCGACAATCTCGTCCAACGCGTTCCGCTGCAGGATCTTCGCATTGTCGCTACTGCCATCACAATCCAGAAAGAGAGCGGCGGCAACCTCGCCGAAGTGCTCGACAAAACCGCATACGTGATTCGCGAGCGCTTTCGCTTGAAGCGGCAGATCAAGGTTCACACCGCGCAGGGCCGAATGACGGGCTGGATTCTCACCCTGCTGCCGGTTGTGTTGGGCATCGCGATTTACTGCATTAATCCAAAAATGATGAGTATTCTCTGGACCCGGGATATTGGCGTCAAGCTGCTGTGGTGCTCGGCCGGCATGACCGTCGTCGGCGGCTTGATCATTAACAAGATCGTGAACATGGAAGTCTAGGTGACCTTATGGGTTTAACGATTGCTGCATTTTGCGTAGTCTTCCTTCTCATCGCCAGCGGTGCGTTGCTCATCTTCTATCGCGACGCGCTGCCGCAGCGAATTGCGGATGCGATTAACCCGCAAAAGAAGAAGAAGAAGACGGTTGTCGAATCGATCAAAGAGTCAGGCCTGTCGATCGGCGGTGTGGTCGAGCACTTCGAGCACATGCTCCCCAAGAGCCAGGCTGAAATCTCGGTCGCCCTGCAACGGCTTACGCGTGCGGGGTACCGCGGCGAGTCCGCGGTGCGAGTGTTCTACGGCTACAAAGTGTTTATTCCGCTGGCGCTGTGCGCCGTCAGTCTGGTCACCGGGCTGGCCAGGTTGAGTCCGTTCTTCGTCTACGCTTCTTGTCTGGGTCTTGGATTTCTGGCGCCCGACTTCTGGCTCGGCAACCGAATCAAGAAGCGGCAAAAGCGCATGGAGCGCGGACTGCCCGATGTCCTCGACCTGCTGATCATCTGCATCGAGGCTGGCCTAAGTCTTGACCAGGCTACCGCGCGCACTTCGCAGGAGCTCAGACAGGCGCAGCCGGACTTATGCGATGAATTTGGAATCCTGGTTCTGGAGCAGCGCGCAGGCCGCGTGCGTTCTGAGGCCTGGAAGCATCTGGCGGAGCGCACCGGTGTGGAGACTCTGCGCAATCTCGTATCGGTCCTTATTCAGTCAGAACAGTTTGGGACTAGCGTTGCCAAGACTTTGCGCGTCCATTCCGACACGCTGCGATCCAAACGGATTCAGCAGGTCGAAGAGATGGCCGCAAAAACTTCGGTCAAGTTGGTTTTCCCGCTTGTCTTCTTCATTTTCCCCGCGTTGTTCCTCGTCACACTGGGGCCCGCGGTGATCTTGATGATGGAGTCGTTCAAAACGTTCTTTAAAAACTAGCGTAAAGGAGGAACAGCAAAATGGAAGGTACTACAATTATCCGGATCGTCTCAGGCGTGCTTTTTGTTATCGTGCTGATGATCGTTATTCAGCGCCGCCGCACGCGCGTGAATTAACTCAGTTGGTGCTTTGGTTGCGCATAAGACGCAGATTTCTTGCGTGTGCCGCTTGCCGGTTTGAAAATGAGGTTGGACCGGGCGAATCCGTTGCCGCACGAACGGCTTAGCCCACAGGTCCTCTCCCGCAAGGGAGATGCACATAGAAGACTTGGAGAAAGGAAGTTCACATGGAAGGTCCCACAATCATCCGGATCGTTGCAGGTGTGCTGTTCGTCATTGTGCTGGTCATTCTGATTCAGCGCCGCCGCACGCGTGTAAAGTAAGCAAACTGCATACACTTGGCGGCGCCGTTTTTTTGGTGCGCCGCTTGGGCAGAATCGGAATCGCTAAACCTGGAAGCAAGCCCTCGAAGTGGCTTTTTCGGTAGCCAAGTCCCCGTGGCCAAGCCTACGTACACGGGGTGGAAGAAGGAGCCACCTTGCAGGCGTCTGGTAAGGCGGCGTTGTTTTTGGTTCTGCTATGAACATTGTTTCCTGCCGGACGGCGGCGTTGCCCCAATCGAGGCAATAGCCTGGAAAGCCGTCCGCAAGCGGGGCAGGTAGGGTGTGCCCTTCAATGGCCAGGCAAACGGTTAGAAGTCGGGAGTTTTTGGGAATGAGAATTACGGAAGAGCTTGGCTGGCCGGGCCTGGGCATTGGTCGAAGGGGTTCTGAAAAGGACTCACCTATGGCGTTACTTCAAATCGAGCCTCCGCTGCACTGCGCGTACAACCAGACCCGGGAGTGCTTTTTGGGCCTGGAGGTAACTGCGGAGGACATGCCGCAGAGAAAACTTGCGCAGATACTTTCCAAGCAGACGCTCAAGTCGGGCGAGGGTCTGTGGCTGCGGCCATTTCATGGCATTCCCACCACTGGCCTCTTTGCGCCGATTGATCTTATCTATCTTGACGAGGAGTGCCGCGTACTTGAAGCGGTCGAGTCGTTCCCGAATTTCATTGCCAGTGTTTCAATCCCGCTTGCGGCAAGCGTCCTGGTGCTGCCCGCGCACTCCATATACTCGTCGCAAACGCAGGCCGGCGACCAACTTGTGCTCTGCGTTGCCGAGGAGATGGAGTGGCGACTTGAGCGTCTGGCTGGCGTGCACGAAGAGGAAGCAATCGTCCAAGGCGCGGTTCTTCTTCGCGAGCACCCGCTTTGGAGCGGCGGTCCGGGAGTGGTCGAGATGGGAGACCGCGCCATGGAAGTTGCCGCCAGCGCGCCTGAGCCTCACGAGATGAGCCTCATCGAACCAGGCATCAAATCTGTGCGCCCGCCCAAGAACTGGCTCGAACGCTGGTGGTCGCCCGATCCCCGCAAAGCTCCGCGAGAAAATGCACTGGGCCTGGCGGCCTATTACTGGAACGGAACCGCCCCGAAAGCCCACGATGTTCGCGACATCAGCGCCAGCGGTCTCTATGTGGTCACTGAGGAGCGCTGGTACCCAGGAACGCTGGTTCTCATGACGCTGCAGCGCTCCGGTGGCGGCGATGAAATGGCCGAACGTTCCATTCAGGTCATGTCGCGCGCCGTGCGCTGGGGAAACGATGGTGTCGGCCTGCGCTTCGTTCTTCCCGAAGAGGCCGATCTGCGCAAAGGCAAGCACCCGCTCATGGATGGAATCAGCAAAAAGGAATTTGCGCGGTTCCTCAACCAGTTGCGTAAAAGCGGTAGCTAGGGCCCATTCACACTACTGCATCTCTTCTGGAATAATCAGCAGCACTTCCACGCGTGCGAGCTGTCCATCTCGAGCCGCCGGCCGGAATTGCCATTGCTGCAGCGACGCAAGCACGAATTCCGTCTCCGGATACTCCGGTGGATAGACAATCTTGAGTCCCTCGAACCGTCCCGACTGATTCACGAAGCCATGAACCATTACCGTTTCCGCATCGGCGGCATCGTTCGATACGTTCGGGCGCACAATGTTGAACGGCCAAGGCGCATCCAGGTGCGGTGTTCCGCCCGTTGCGTTCACGTCCTCGGTCGCCGGCAGGGAGTATTGCAGTATCCAACTCCGCGCCAGGCCCACATGCAGGTAGACCGTATAGGCGAGCCTGCCCCGCCACACATGGTTCAGTTCCGGATACTCGTCTCCAAGCGATGCACCCACGACAACTGAACCGAATTGCCCGTCCCGTGGCAGAGTAATCTTGGTGGCCGTAACCGCGTTCGGATTTCCAGCCGTGTTTGGACTCGTGCCACTGGCGCTGGCCGCCGCTTTGCCATCGTGATTGCTGTCCCCCGGCGTTCTTGAGTCCTTCGACTCGCCCGCTACCAGCGGGCCCTTTGAATTCTCGTTTGCCGACTCGTTTGCCGGCGGCAGAACCACCGCGCCTTTTGTCATCTGAATATCGGAGAGCGACAACAGCGCGGCCGGCGTAGGCTGCACCGATACCTGTGAAATGTTGGTTGGTGGCAGTTCCACCTCCGGCCCCGGCACGGCCACCGGAGAAGTCGTGGCGGCCAGCGCCAGCAGCTTCGGATGATCGATCGGACTAGTGGCGATATTCACATCCGCCAGGTTCACTTCCTCGATGGGAGGCGCAGGACTGGGAGTGACGTTTGCCGCCGTAGGCTTTGAGGGCTGTGGTGCAACCACGGTCTTTACCTGCGTCTTGCTTGGTGACCAGACCATCAGCGTCGGCAAAGGTACCAGCTCCTTGAGCGCGATCTGTTTCGGCAGGTCGGGCTGTACCAGCGTCTGCGGTCCCTTGGGCGCGCGCACAACCTTGCGCAGAGCGGTCGGCTGTCCGCCGGTACTCGTGTCCACCTTGGCAGGCTTCGGTGTCGGATACTTGATCAGGCCTTTCGTGGGTCGCAGCGGCTGCGCGTCGGGCATGTCCAAATCCAGGCGGCGCACGTTGTAGCGCTCCGCGATAGCTTTGGTGTTTAAATGCGGCGCGTAGAAGATGCCGAACGAGATCACTCCCACCGCAAGGCAATGGAAGACAACCGAAGCCGCAAGCGATACGGGGCCCTGGCTTGTCTCTCGACTCTCGGTGAACAGAGTAATCGTGCGGGAAGACTTCATATATGGATGAACTCCCTCGCTTGCTCGGTGCATTGGAAACACTCTCACGGTTAAGCCTGCGCTAGGTTGGCCGGTGCGCTCTTTGCGCCCCTCGGCATTTCCGTCAGCAAAGTTTCCAGGACGTTCTTGCGTGAATCAATCCAGCAATTCTCGTCTCTAATAGCATCGCCGATTTTCCATCCAATAGTCATATCTCTCTTGGTACTTTTGTGCTATTTGAATGAGTTACCTTGAGGTATATTCTCCCGGCAGACGATACACTGAAACCGCATTTTGAGATATCTTAATCTGCTGGTTTATCCCCAGCCGGGCTGGGCCCCGTGGGGGGGCGTATCCTTTTGCGCGGAATATTGCGAAGGAGATAGAAAGACCAACCTGGCCATTGTGTCAGGCTCGTCAATAGTTATGAATCGCAGACTGCTCACCATTCTCCTCATCTCGCTCACGATTGCTTTGGCTTGCGCGTACCTTGTTTATCGCAGCTTAAGCAGTCACGTTGGGGCGTCGCACCAGGTTGTCTCCACGCAGGTGGTCGCTGCTGCTGGCGATATTAAGCTGGGCACGGTCCTTACCGCGCAAAACCTCACCACTGTCCAAATGCAGGGTCCGCTCCCCAAAGGCGTCATCCTTAAAAAGGAAAGTGCAATCGGCAGGGGCGTCATCTCCGATCTCTACCAGGGTGAGCCGATTCTCGACAATCGTCTGGCGCCCCCGGGTTCGGGCGGTGGACTGGCTGCAACCATCCCGCAGGGAATGAGAGCCTGCGCCGTCAAGGTTGACCAGGTGGTCGGTGTAGCTGGCTTCGTTACGCCGGGTTCGCGCGTCGACGTGCTGGTTTCAGGCGTGCCGCCCGGCCAGGAGGCCGTGTCGCAGGGCACCGTGAGCAAGACGGTGTTGCAGAATATTCAGGTTCTGTCGGCTGGCACAGACATTCAAAAGGACGCAGAAGGCAAGCCGCACGATGTGCAGGTCGTCAATCTGCTGGTTACACCGGAGCAGGCGCAGACTCTTAGCCTCGCGGCCAACCTTCTCAAGATTCAGCTCGTGCTGCGCAATCCTCTCGATACCAAGGTGTCGGACGTGAACTCCACCGCCGTGAGCCAGATGTTTGGCGGGCTGATTCCAGCGCCGCATCCCGTCGTTAAGGCGCGCAAGGCTCCTCCCAAGGACTACTCCATCGAAGTCATCAACGGGAACAAGACAAGTACCGAAAAATTCAATTCGCCCGAGGCAAAACAGTGAGAGCGAAATCGTCAGCCTCCTTTGCGTGTGTTAGTGCATTGTGTCTCATTATCGCGGCCGTACAGGCATGCGCCCAGGCCGCGCCGCCGCCCCCAGCTACCAGTGGGGCGTCCTTCCAGGACTCCGCGAACGAGCTATCCGTCGCCGTGGGCAAAACCGTGCTCGTCGATTGTGCGCGGCCCATCAAGCGGATTGCCATCGGTTTGGGTGACGTGGCCGAAGCCAGCGCTGTCACGCGCTCTGAAGTCATGGTCAACGGCAAAGCGCCCGGAGAAACCAGCCTGATCATCTGGGACGATCAAGGCGGACGCCAGTTCTTCAACGTGACCGTCCGCAGCAGCGTCGCCGCCATGGAGACCAGCTTGGACTCGGTCCGCCGTGAGATTCGAAATGAGCTCCCGGGCCAAAACCTCACCGTTACTGCTGAAAATGGAGTCGTCTATCTTCGCGGCACGGTCAATGACCTCAACGGATCTTCGCGCGCCGTGCAAATCGCCGGCACCGCAGGCAAGGTCGTCAACCTCCTCAATGTCGTGGTGCCGCCCTCCAAGGCGCAGATCCTCCTCAAGGTAAAATTCGCCAGCGTCGATCGCAACAAAGCGAAGAGCCTCGGCATCAATCTATACAACCTCGGCTTGGGCAATGTAATTGGCGATATCTCCACCGGCCAGTTCAATCCGGTCACCGTCTCCGGCTCCGGCACAGGCTCCTCCTCCGGTGCGACAGCGACAATCCCGTCGGACATGAACCTATCGGCCTACTTCCCCGGCCTTAAAAGCGGCGCGACCATTGAGGCTCTCCAGACAGAAGGTGTTGCCGAAGTCCTTGCTGAGCCTAATGTGATGGCCATGGATGGCAAAGAGGCCAGCTTCCTGGCTGGCGGCGAGTACCCGTATCCTGTGTCTCAGGGATCCGCTTCCGGCTCAGGAGGTATTACCATCGCGTTCAAGGAGTATGGTGTTCGGCTCAACTTCATCCCCACCATCACGCCCCGAGGAACCATCCGGCTCCAGGTTGCCCCCGAAGTCAGTTCGCTCGACACCGCGGACGCCGTAACCATCTCAGGATTCACCGTTGACGCGATTACTGTCCGCAAAATGAATACCGAAGTCGAACTGGCCGACGGCCAAACTTTTGTGCTCGGTGGTTTGCTCAACAACAGTGAAACGGAGTCCTTTTATAAAATCCCCTTTATTGGAGACGTCCCGATTCTGGGCAAGTTCTTCCAATCGAAGTCGATCAACAAAATTAATGCAGAACTGATCGTCACGGTCACGCCGGAGATTGTGAACCCGATCGCGGCTGGAGCATCCGTTCCCGAACTCAAGTTCCCGGTCAAGTTCCTGCCGCCCAACTCCAACATCCCCATGCACCAGCCTGACGCCAAGACGGCAGAAAATACTCTGGCTCCGCCCCCGGCAACCATACCTGTCGAGAAGCTGATCCAAAGCATGAAGCCTGAGGCGCCGCTTATCGTCGATAGTGCCAGCGGAACCTTCGGTACGGGCTCCTCAGCGTCCACGCCCAGTTCGTCCGACGCCGCTACTCCGCCGCAATAACATGAGCGGATCTGGTGAAGCACTCAATTGCCGGTTCAACGCGTGAATCCCATCGCGCAACTGGTGAAAGCAATCGGCGGGCAGCCTTCTTCAAGGTTGCCCGCATCTGCTAATGGCCGCCTCCGGGTCTCCAATCGCACTCGCGGCACCGTACTCGCCACGCAACTCGAAGTGGCCGATAGTGCTCCCAAGCGCAGCAAAGGCCTGCTCGGGCGCGACGGTCTCGCAAAAGGCGAGGGTCTCTGGATCACTCCCTGCGAGTCTGTCCACACATTCTTCATGCGCTTTCCCATTGACCTCGTGTATCTCGATCGCAAGTTCCAGGTCAAAAAGGTCAGATGCGCAGTAGGCCCCTGGCGCTTGTCCGCATGCCTCTCGGCGCATTCCATCATCGAGCTGCCCGCCGGAACCATCCGCGCATCCAAAACGCAGCGCGGCGATGTCCTCGAACTTTCGCCCGTCTCCAGCCTTAGCCAGAAAGCATCCCCGCAAAGCTGAACCGCTTTCAAAACTCACACGAGAGTGCAAGAAGCGTCAGGGCATGACTTCAGTCGTGCCGCATTTGTGGCATTAAATAATAAGGGTTTTAACCCCTGCAGTGTTTGTTATTGTCGCTTGCAGTTCCGCAAAAACAATTCTGCAAGTAGCTCAGTCGATCTAGTTTTCTTCGAAGAAGATGACTGTCCTCCTCCGAGAAAGCCATTCCGTCGCCCGGTTACTCGGTCCCCGGCAGAATCTCGGCCTGCACTACCCCACCATCGCTCAGTTGGTGGCTATGCCGCACATACACCCACAGATAAAAGACCGCTGTCGCCAACAGAATCAGAGGGACGGGTAAAACCTGCACGCCGATCAGCAAATCCTCGGTGAGTCTGGTTGCGGGCAGGTGCAGGGCGTTCAGCAAATTGAGAAAAATGATCCAGGGAATGTCGCCCACCAGCACCATCGCCGCGGTAGTCACGGCGAGCGCGAGCCGTCCAAGCCAGCCGCCCCTAACCGCGAGCATCGCGCAAGCTGGAATCGTCAGCAGCAGCAGTCTGGTGTCCTGTTGGCGGTGATAGAAGGGCAGCATCGTCAGCGCCGAGATGGAGGCAAGCGCAAGCCACAGCCGCATCGGCGTTGGCCGCCGTCGAACCGTCGCGCCAATCCAGACCAGCAGCAGCACTCCGCACACAATATACGTGGCCGTGTTGTAAAAGCCCGGATTGTCCCACATTGCACTGAAGACTGTTTGCAGGTTCACCATCATTCCCAGCCCGTGCGCCCCTGTCGAACTCAGGCCGGGATCGTTGACCCCGCCGCGCACCGCATCCGCAACCAGATTGGCCTTCAATCCTTCGGTCCAGTGCGGCGCCACATGCCATAGCCACAGAACCCCAGGCAGACTCACGGCGATCGTCACCGCCAGCGATTCGAGCGCCCGTCTGCGGTAAACGCCGCCGGCCAGCAGGAAGTAGAGCCATACCAGCCCCGTATCGTGCGGCTTTACGGCGAGGGCAATCGCCAGACACACCACTCCCACTGCAGCGTATCGTCCGCGGAAAAAGCACCAAACAGCCACAACACAAAGGCTGATGGCAATGCCCGCGGAGTTGGCCGCCACCACCAGCAGCTCGCTGTTCAGCAGCAGGCAACCAATCAGCGCGCCGCAAGCCAGCGGCGCGTACTCCGCCCCAATATCCCAAATCAAAAACGACGCAAAAATCAAGCCCCCCACAATCAGCGCGATCCACAAAATGTGCGCTGCGCCCCACGGCAAAGCCGCAATGGGCAGCGTGAGACAGAACACGGTGGGCACATAGATGAACCGCATCACCTCGCGCGCCTTCGCAACATCCTCCGGCCGATCTCCCGTCTCAGCCACGGTCGAGCGCAGCAGCACATCTGCGTTGTACGGGTCGCCATGGTTCAGCAGGCATCGCGCCGGGTAGTAAAGAACTCGAAAGTCCACCATCTCAATGCCCGAGGTGTAGGCCAGCACGGTTCCCAGCAGCAGAAACGCAAGACTCCCCAGCAGCATCAGATACAAGCCGTCGAGCCGTGCCTTGGTCATCACGCCTCCCCGGCAGCTGTAGCGGTTTTCAAGCTCACTTCAGATCCGCGCCGGGCATACGCCCACAGATAGAACACGCTCATCGCCAGCAGCGCCATCGGCGCGGGAAAAACCACGATCGCGGTCAGCATCGAGTCGGTGAGCCAAGGCATCGCCGGGCGCATGGATCCCAGCAAGACAGAAAAAACCACCCACGGCAGATCGCCTGTTAGCACGAACGCCGCCGCGTTTACAGCCAGGGCCAGCTTACCCATCCGTCCGCCCTCGGCCCATAGCAATGCACACGCGGGAACCGTCAGCAGCAGCAGCTTCGCATCGTAAATCCGGTGGTAAACCGGCAACAGCGACAGTGCCGCAATCGCCGCCAACGCTAGCCACCCCCGCTCCATCGTGAAACTACGGCGCAGAGTCACCGTAATCCAAAGCAGAATCAGCGGTCCCGCGATCAGGTAAGCGGCCGGATTGTAGAAGCCCGGCTCGTCGCGGAACAGGCTCGTCACCGTCTGCAGGCTCACCACCATCCCAAGGGTGTGCGCGCCCATTGACGTGGGTCCAGGGTCGTTCAAATCGCCACGCGCAGAGGTCGCGGCCAGATTGTTGTGCAACTCCTGCGTCCAATGCGGCGAGATCTGACCCACCCACAAAACCGCCGGCACGCACAGCA
>CAYZVG010000017.1:0-19256 GCA_964481595.1 uncultured Occallatibacter sp.
GTGGCTGCGCTGCTGCACGGTGCCTATATTGATTGTGCATGGAGAGCGCGACCGTCTGTTTCCTGTGGCCATGGCGCGAGAGCTCGAAGCGATTTGCGGTGAGCGCGCCGAGCTGGTGCTGGTTCCAGGCATGGCGCATAATCAGCCGTTCCGCCGGCCGGAGATCTGCTATTGGGGACCGATTGCGCGGTGGCTAGGGAGTGGCCACTCGGCCCAGCACGGCTGAATGCCGCCTCCGCGCCGCCCGCTAGACCGGCGCGCAACCCGGCAATCAAGGTAAACTTGATTCTGACCTATGTTTGAGAACCTAACCGACAAGCTACAGCGTGCATTTAAGACACTGCGCGGCCAAGGCACGCTCAGTGAAGAGAACATTGCCGAAGCTCTGCGCGAAATTCGCGTGGCGCTGCTTGAAGCCGACGTGAACCTGAACGTGGTGACCGAGCTGATCGAGCACATCCGCGCCAAAGCCGTGGGCACTGAGGTGCTGACCGCGCTCTCGCCTTCAGAGCAAGTGGTGAAGATTGTTCGCGATGAGTTGATGGCCATCCTCGGCAAAGACACGGCGCGCTTCAAGTTCGCCTCGCAACCGCCGACGGTGATTTTGATGGCCGGCCTGCAGGGCTCGGGCAAGACCACCACATCGGGCAAGCTGGCGGCGTGGCTCAAGAAGGGCGGACACCGGCCCATGCTGGTCTCGGTCGACGTATACCGTCCGGCTGCGCGCGAGCAGCTTAAAGTGGTGGCCAAGCAGGTTGAGGCGCGGCTGTACGAGGGCGACCTGAAGGGCGAAGCGCCCGGTTCGGCGCTGGTGGAGCGGCTGGCGAAAGAGGCGCGGCGCGAGGCCGTCATCATGGGCTGCGACACGCTGATTGTAGACACCGCGGGCCGCCTGCATGTGGACCAGGAGCTGATGGCCGAGATGGAGCGGCTGAAGAAACTGCTCAATCCGGCGGAGATTTTGTTTGTGGCCGACGCAATGACCGGCCAGGATGCTGTGAACTCGGCGCAGGATTTCCACTCGCGGCTGGGATTGACCGGTGTTGTACTTACCAAGATGGATGGCGATGCGCGCGGCGGCGCGGCGCTGTCAATTCGCCACGTGACCGGGCAGCCGATCAAGTTCCTGGGCGTGGGCGAAAAACCCGACGCGTTTGAGCCGTTCCATCCCGACCGCATTGTGGGCCGCATCCTGGGCATGGGCGACATGATGTCGCTGATTGAAAAAGCCGAGTCCACGCTGGACCACAAGAAACAAGAAGAGCTGACCAAAAAGGCTCTGCTTGGCGATGGCTTCTCACTCGAAGATTTTCGCGATCAACTGCGGCAGATCAGGAAGATGGGGTCGATGGAGTCGATTCTGAAGATGCTGCCATCGGTGGGCCCTTTTGCCGGCATTCAACAGGCCGCTGGCCAGGTAGACGAGAAGCAGTTTACGCGGCTTGAGGCCATCATCAATTCCATGACGCCCAAGGAACGGCGCAATCACGAGATCATCTCCGGCTCGCGGCGCAAGCGCATTGCCGCCGGCAGCGGAACCAGCGTGCAGGATGTGAACCAGTTGCTGCGCCAGTACGCACAGATGGCCAAGATGTTCAAGCAGATGGGCAAAGGCGGCATGATGAAGAACATGATGCGCGGCGGGCTGAGCGGCATGGGGCTGGGAGCGAAGCAACGGTTTGGGCGGTAAGATTCCGGAGGATGGTCAATGGCTGAAGACGAGTCACAACTACCCTATGAGACACTCGTCTCGCGCGCAGGAAACTCCAACTTTACCCGCGATCCGGATATATGGAGTCGTTATATTGCATTGGCCAACGCCAAAATGGGGATCGAGAATAACAATCTCGTCAAACGCACTCAAGAACTTACTGAAAAGCAGATCGAAGTTAGCAGCAGAGCAAACGAACTTACTGAAAAACTCCTGCTAAGTAATGAGGAAGCCAGCAAACAAGGCGAGAAAAACGCGGAACTGATGTACAAAGCTACCGTGCAACTGGCAAAATCGACCCGTTCGCTCAACTGGGCAACGTGGGTTCTAGTTATCTTCACCGCGGTGCAAGCGTTCATTGCTATCGCAGGATTTCTCAAAAACAAGTGATAACTCTGCGTCCGCAATCCCTTCTCATTCTTTCAGAGAAATTACGCCACCTTCTCCGGCGAAGCGGGCTCCTGCACCAACACCATCTCCGGCTCGATGCGCGCACGAAACTCAGGCGTGAGCGTTGTTAACTGCACAATATCGACTTTGAACGGCAGCCGGGACTCATCCAGCGCCTCATCGAGCAGAGCGGCATCGCGGAGAGTTATACCCTCTCCCTCAACCGCCAGGTCGAGATCGGAAAAACGTCTCACACGCCGTCCCTTGGCCCTCGATCCAAAGACCCACACGCGGCGACCCGGCAAGTTAGCCAGCAGAATTGCTGCCAGTTCCTCCCATTCGCGAGGCTCGATTACGATGCTGGGCACGGGCGGCACTTGGGCGTTACTCGTCATCTTCGACGCTCGTCTTCACTAATTGCGTGTAAAGAAAGTCTGCTTCCTGATGAAAAGCGGGAATCTTCTCGACCACCTGTCGTGCAACGTCCTCGTTATAGACATGGATGGTTAGATTGCGCGCTCTCCGGAACTCGGCCCATGTATCCCAACCCGACCGCAGTAGACCGTTATCGCTGGCCGTGCGAATGAGCGAGGGAAAAGTCGTCTCGATATCCGGCGCTATCGCCTGGATCTGGGCCAGGCGGCGCTTCAGCAAGCTGGCGCACAAGCCATAGGTAAACTCGAACCGCTGAATCACGGCGTCGCGATAAAGAGTATTCCCGGGCTCCCGTTCCAAGGCCTCCAGACCCTCCTTGAGCCTGCCGATTGCGTTGCCCAGCGGCGTGTAATCAATCGTGCTCATGCGCACATTCTATGCCAGCTCCCACCGATCTGCGAAAATAGTGCAAATGCCTCTGCTCCAGGACCAACTCGACGAGATCACTTCCAACACGCGGCACCTGGTGCAGCAGGAGCGGCTCGCGGTGGGCGAGCGGGCGATTGCCGAGCTGTTTGCCACCGGCATTGAAGACCGCATATTGCCGGTGGGCGCGGTTGCACCGGAGTTCGCGCTGAACGACGCTACCGGCAAGCTGGTGCGCAGCCAGGACATGCTGGCGCTGGGTCCGCTGATCGTAAAGTTCTTTCGCGGGCGCTGGTGCCCTTATTGCGTAACGGAACTCGAAGCCTGGCGCGACTTATACGGACAGCTGCGCGAACGCGATGCGCTGATGGTGGCCATCGGTCCGCAGACCGAGCGGCAGAGCGACTTTATGTGCGGCCAGCACGGACTGCCCTTCGCAGTCCTCAACGACCCCGGCAACGCGGTCGCCGAAAAGTTTGGACTGGTGTACACCGTGCCCGAGTATCACCGGGTTTACTTCCGGTCGGTGCTGGTAAACATTCCCTTTGTGAACGGCGACGATAGCTGGCGGCTGCCAGTTCCAGCGACCTACGTGATTGGTAAGGACCGGCGCGTGCTGTTTGCGGAAGCCCACGCCGATTTCCGCGTTCGTCCCGAGCCGGAAGAGGCTCTGGCCGCAGCGTTCGCGCACAGAGTGCGATAGAGCGTTCTTCACGTTCACAGTTCAAGTCGGAATTCTGATGTTCGAGCTACCCCACATTCTTAGAAACCAAACACACTCCCAGAGGCTAAAGCCCATGGCCTTATCAGCGTTTTTGCGGCACGACTGAAGTCGTGCCCTGACGCTCTGTGGCTTAATCGGAGATTCTTTAGAGACTTGGGGTCTGACTTACTTGCCAGGCATCCAGCGTGCGAGGCAGGATTCGCACTTATCCACAGATGCGCCTTTGAGCAAAAACACCTTGCTTCTGGATAACTCGCCACTTAGTAACTCGATATAACTCTTGGGTAAGTCAAAGATTTCGGCTAGAAACTCGATTAAAGCCAAGTTAGCGCGGCCCTCGATCGGCGGGGCATGCACGGCGATTTTAAGCTGCGCGGTAGCGCCCTCGCCGTAGATGCAGGCGATGGCTGTCTTTTTTGCGCTGGGCTGGGCGCGCACGGCCACAGTGACTCCGGCATTGGTTGCGCGCAGCATTATTCAGGCCCGGTCCAGGGCTGGCGCTTGCCGAACAGCGCCGTGCCGATGCGGACGCGCGTTGCGCCCTCGGCGATGGCCAGCGCAAAGTCGCCGCTCATGCCCATCGAGAGGACATCGAACGCAAGTCGCGGATAAGCCGCGGACCAGCGATCGCGCCACTGACACAGGCTGCGGAAGCAGGCGCGCGTCTGCTCCGCAGGCACGCCCCAGGGAGCGATGGTCATAAGGCCGCGCGGCTCAAGATTGGCGAGAGTGGGCAGCCGATCGAAAAGCTCGGCGGCTTCGCTGCTTTCAGGATCGAGACCGGCCTTGGTTTCTTCCGTGCTCAGCTTGACCTCAATAAGGATGGGCAGACGTTTGGAGAGCTTCCCTGCCGCCTCATTGAGCCGCTCGGCGAGACGCAGCGAATCGACCGAGTCAACGGCGTCAAAGATTTCTGCGGCGCGCGCAGCCTTGTTCGATTGCAGATGGCCGATGAGATGTGCGCGCAGATCGGGCGCGGACACGGCCGTGCGCAAGGCTGCCGCACTGGCGGCTTTGGTGGCGAACTCCTGCACGCGGTTTTCGCCGAAGAGGCGCAGACCCAGGGCTGCGGCCTCTGCGATAGTCTCTGCCGGATAGGTTTTGGAGACGGCCATCAGCTCGACCTCGCTGCGGTCGCGCCCTGCCCTACGGCAGGCATCGGCGATCTGTTCCTCAAGCTTTTCGAGATTTTCAGCCAACGCCGTCATTGCTTCCCTTACCGGACAAGCCTGCCCGTCAAGCCTACTCACAACTTGCTGTCGCGCTGCGCATCTAATATTCATCTATGTGGACTGTAATTCTTCTCACCATCTCGAACGTCTTTATGACCTTTGCCTGGTATGGCCACCTGCGCTTTCGCCAGGAGGCGCTGTGGAAGGTCATCCTCGTCAGCTGGTCCATCGCCTTCTTCGAGTACTGCTTCCAGGTTCCGGCCAACCGCATTGGCGCGGAACGCTTCTCTCCGGTACAGCTCAAAGTAATTCAGGAAGTCATTACGCTGATCGTCTTCGCCGTGTTCGTCACCTTTTACTTCGGCGAACATCTGCGCTGGAATCACGCCGTCTCAGGACTCTTCCTGGTGGGCGCGGTCTTCTTCGCCTTTCACAAGTTCTAGTGTTATGCCAACCGGGCGACGTGGCATCCCGCAGGGGGTAAAACCCCTACTATTTATGCGCCTTATGTGGCCCGGCTAAAGCCGTGCCCTTGTTACAAAACCATTGATGCAACCAGTTCCTGTGCGGCGTGGCGCTCTAACTCAGTGCCCGTATTCGTCGAGATCCGCACTCTTCAATGTCCGTACTCTTCGAGGAATTTCTCGGCTTCGAGGGCGGCCATGCAGCCTGAGCCAGCGGCAGTGATGGCCTGGCGATAGCGGCGGTCCTGCACGTCTCCGCAAGCAAAGACGCCGGGAATCACTGTGCCGTTGAATGTGGTGAGCACGTTCTGCACGGTCTTGATGTAGCCGTCTGTGTCGAGATCCATTTGGCCGGCAAACATTTTTGCGTTGGGCTCGTGGCCGATGCCGAGGAACAGGCCCTTGATGGCGAGCTCGCAGACCTCGCCGGACTTCACGTCCCTGAGCTTGAGGCCGCGCACGTCTTTCTCGTCCACGCCGAGCACTTCATCGACGATGGTGTTGGGGCGCAGCTCGATATTGGGATGCGCGATGGTGCGCTCAAGCATGATTTTCGAGGCGCGGAACTGCTCGCGTCGATGCAGCAGCGTTACCTTGCTGGCAAAGCGCGTGAGGAACAGGGCCTCCTCCATCGCCGAGTCGCCGCCGCCGACCACGGCAATCTCCTGGCCGCGGAAGAATGCCCCGTCGCATGTTGCGCAACTGGAAACTCCGTGACCGATAAGCGCCTGTTCGCTGGGCAGGCCGAGCCAGCGCGCGCTTGCGCCCGAGGCCACGATGAGCGTGCGGGTGTGCACTTCGCCGGCCGAGGTTTCAAGCCGGATAGGCCGGACGCTCAGGTCGATCTTGTTCAGGTGGGCGAGCTTGAACTCGGCGCCAAAGCGCTCCGCCTGCTTCTTCATGTTCTCAATCAGGTCGGGGCCCTGAATGCCGTCGGGCCAGCCGGGAAAGTTTTCGACCAGCGTGGTCATGGAGAGCTGGCCGCCGGGCTCGTGGCCCTCAAGCAGCAGTGGTTTAAGGCCAGCGCGCGCGGTGTAGATGGCGGCCGTAAGCCCGGAGCAGCCCGAGCCCAGAATGACTGTTTCGCGAATGTCTGCCATAAGATGTTCCCGTTTCGATTGTAGACGGAGAGTGGGGCCTCCGCGCGCTTGCCGTGCGGCCTGCGTTTCGCACTTCAGGATAGAGCAGCCGCCGAGCGCCAGATCGACCTAATCTCACCTTCGATGCGCGGGCGGCGGATTGCGATTCAGGGACGGTGGGTTCGCTGGCAGGGGCGTGCTCTCCAAGGCGGCCACGGGGACGGCGAGAACGAACATTTGGCACCCATAAGTCTTCAATGAGCGCATAGGCGATTTCGCGTAAATCCAGAATCCATTCTGGCGCAATCGGCGTCTTTGGGGAGTAATCCGTGGCTGGGGAGAGTCCTTGCGATCCCAGGTCTCAAAATCGAGACCTGGGGCACCCATCCATTTTGGTTTGGTCAGACCTGGGCCACCCGCCGTGACTAGGCGCCGATCCTTGCCCCGTCGCCCCCAAATGCGAGAGCCCGGAGCACCCTCCACCCTTATTGCGGCTTGGAAGGGGTTGCCGCTTCGATTATTTGTTCATCACTCCGGTCGCGAAGAAGACCAATCGTGGTCATTTTGGCTTGGCTTGGAGTTCCACCGAAGGCGAATCCGAATACGTGATCGATGCGATCTCAATTCTAGGGATGAAGCTGGCACTCTTCTCGCCTTTGCCTGCGATGTATAGCCCCGCTTCACTCTCATCCAATAATCGAGTGCTGAGATACTGCCCCGGTAGAATCGGCGACTCTTTCGCAAATAGGATTGTTACCGGCACGGGGGCTCCGCCGCCCCACGTTGCTTTTATATGCGGGTAGTAGACGCTACCAAAATACGAGAGAGCCAGGAGCAACTGGCTGACGATGAGAGGCACGCCTCTCGTCAGATTCTCGAGGATGCTTCGCTCTCTGAGCTGATTGAATATGAAGCCGAATGACGAACCGACGACCAAATACCATAGAAAAACCGCGCTCACCGTAACGAGATGGTACTTGAAGAGGTCGTAGAAACCCGATCCAGCAACATACAAAATAGACACACCCACAATTACCCATTTGATGGCGGTTCCGGTTCTTTTCTTGCTGCCTATAGCCAAGATGACGCAATACCCCACGACGACCGCGAGTGGATTGAAGAAGGCATGCGGCGCGATTAGTATGGTTGATTCAAAGAGACTCGCGGTTCCATACCCTAGCCCTATTCCGCATATTGCGTAGAACTGAAACGAGGCGGCTCCAGTCACCCAGCCAGCGGGTTTCTCCCTCTGTTGGAAGAATGCCATTGCGGCTGACGGCACCCCGAGAAACAAGATGAACCAAGCCCCGGCAGAGGCGATCTTCGGACGAAAGGGAGCAACTTGGTAAAAGCCCCAACTGAGAGAATCGACCGAGCACACGAAGTACCCGCAGCAATAGAGCAGGACCGAGAACGCGGCCAGGTATTTCAGCAGCGAGTCGAATGAGCCGAGACTGTTGATCGAGTCGTTTTCAGTTCGTGTAACCGGCGGGACCGGGACGGTGGCATCTCGGACCTGATCGGTTGAAGACTGCAACTTCGCTTCTTTGGACTGCTCGATGCTAGTTGTGCTCATTGCGATTGTGACGGCCTTTCTTGCAAATCTACACCGAAGTTGAGAGAAACAACAATGGCCGGTGGCGCGACTGCGATGTTGGCCTTGCTTAGAGATTAAAGGATGTTGTAGAGAATGCCCGAACCAGGAGCATTCCACCCCAGCCTGGAAATCGATCACTTGAACAAAGTAAGGTCCTGATAAGTCGGCCAGTGTCCAACGATCCCATTGATTCGGCTGTCAACTGTCGTGAACAGCCCAATGCGCTCATTGAACCTGATTTGACGGGGTTCGCGATTTGGTCATGGAAAACGTATGTGGCTATTGGTGATTGCTGTTTAGTTGGCGGTTTGAAAAAATGCCGTTGTCGAAATGCACTTAGCCTCCTGCATTTCATGCGGTTGGGTTGCGGCGTTCATTATGATCGCAGGTATGGCGAATCTAACTCTCATCTATGGATTGCGGCTGCTGCCGGAGGGCGAAGTGACCGGGATCGAAGACGCAAAGCTGACGCTGGCCAACGGACACGAGGCGCATGTGACCATGCACACGATTGAAGGATCGCGCGCGGATATCGAGCGGCAGCTCAAGCGCAGTCTGGAGGCGTTTTTCGATTTTTATCCTGAGATATGAGGCGGGGCTTTGGGGCTGTCCCAGAAGTTCTCATCCAAAATATTGTAGGGCAAAAGCAGATTCTTCGACTCACCACCCCCAAACTGAAAGACGTTTGGGGCCCCGTTCGCTCAGAATGACATCCGCAATAATGCGATGAACTTTAGAGACAGCATACTAGAGCAGAATCGGAGTAACAGTGCCCATTCAACGATCGTGCCAGGTGGCTTTTTCTTAAGGAAAAACCCACTTTACGGGCGTGCATCCGGGTACATCTACTCCTATTCTGCTATAGCGGGAAGATTAGTTTTCTCTCATGAGTTGGTGAGAGATTTCTAACCTTTGCGGCGCGCCTTAGGAAAAGCACATGCTCGATCCACTGGCGGAGGCATCCAGTGCCAGTTCGGGTCGCAGTCCTTTTCTATTGCTCTCATGCGGCGGGTTTCGTTCGCCGGTTCACCGCTTTCATACTAGGCGCGGCGTTGTGCGCGCTGGCGCCGCTGGCCGCGCGGGCGGGCGGGCCGAAGTACGTTGCCGGCACAAGCTACTTCAACTCCGGGGTCGCCGGGCAGCCGGTTCACTGGGCGGGCGGTGAGCTTGACTACTACGTGGATCCGGGTCCGCTGAACGCGGGATACGGGAACCAGGATGTGGTTTCCATGGTGGATTATGCGGCTTCGACTTGGAGTGCGGTTCCCACGGCCGGGGTAACACTGGTGGACAAAGGCCAGCTCAACGAAGACGTGAGCGGATCGAACGTTACGGTGAATGCGAGCGGCCAGTTTACCGCGCCGGCCGACGTTACTCCGCAGGCGACCAGATATCCGGTCGCGGTGATCTTCGACGCGGATGGCTCGGTGATTAATGCGATTTATGGGGCGGGTGCGAGCAACCCCACAAGCTGCCAGAACAACGGCGTGTTTGTGTGGGTCGACAACGTCAATCCCGACGCGACCATCGCTCATGCCGTGATTCTGCTGAACGGGCTGTGCGCCACCAGCGCCGATCTGGACACGATGATGGAATTTCAGATTGAGCGGGCCTTCGGCAGGGTTCTGGGCCTGGACTACTCGCAGGTGAATCCCGGCGCGGCCTCGGGCAACGAGCCCGACGCCATCTACGGCTGGCCGGTGATGGAGCCGCTGAGCGGGGAGTGCGGGCCGCTGGGCGGCAACTGCATTCCCAATCCATTCCAACTGAGCTACGACGACATTGCCGCGCTGAACCGCATGTATCCCATTACGACGGCGAACCTGGCCAGCTTTCCCGGCAAGGAGCTGACGGCGGCCAACACCGTATCGATTCAGGGCACGGTTGCCTTCCGCACCGGGACCGGCATGCAGGGAGTGAACGTGGTGGCGCGGCCGCTGGATGCAAGCGGCAATCCGCTGTACGAATACACGGTGACCTTTGTCTCGGGCGCTTACTTCAGCGGCAATCACGGCAGTCCTGTTACCGGATTCACCGACGCGAACGGGAATGCGCTTTCGAAGTGGGGATCGGAGGACGCGGCCATGCAGGGCTACTTTGACCTGAGCGGGATGCCGCTGCCGCCGGGGGTGACCAGCGCCAGCTACCAGGTGAGCTTTGAGGCGGTGAACCCGCTCTACGTGCGCTTGAACTCGGTTGGGCCCTATAGCGCCGGGCAGGTTGCGCCCTCGGGAACGCTTGTGCCGGTAACGGTCGAAAACCTGGCCGCCGGCGGCGCGCAGACGATCCATGTGACGGTGGCCGACTCGGCGGTGGGCGGCTATCAGGATGCGATTGGAACCCAGGCCGAGCCGCGGCCGATGCCGGCCGGCGGCATGTGGACGGGACGGCTGAGCCAAGTGGGACAGAGCGACTGGTTCAGCTTTCCGGTGCGCGGCAACCGGACCTTTACCGTGGTGACGCAAGCGACGGATGAAAACGGCGTGCCCTCGGAGGCCAAGGCCTTGCCGTCGATCGGCGTGTGGAATGGCTTCGACGCCGTGGGCGCGGCGGCGGCAGGCACGGCTCCGGGGCTGAACGGCAACGCGGCGGGCGAGACCTGGCTACAGGTCTCCGCAAGCGGCGACGACATTGTGCGGCTGGGCATTGCCGACCTGCGCGGCGACGGGCGGCCGGACTACGCCTACAACGGATGGGTGCTCTATGCCGACACGGTGGCCCCGGCGCGGCTGCCGGCCTCCGGAGGGCCCATCGTGATTCACGGCATGGGCTTCCGCTCCGCCGACACGGTGCTGGTGGGCGGCCAGAAGGCTGTGGTGACCAGCATCTCGCCAAACGAGATTACGGCCATCGCTCCGGCGGCTGCCACCGGGGTGACTGGCTCAGTGGATATTGAAGTGGACGACCTGCCCGTGTTTTATGCGGCGGCGATTGCCACCGGCGCAGTGAGCTACGACGCAGGAACGGGCGACGCACTGACGCTGGTCGCCGCGCCATCAAACACGGTGCCCATCGACACGCCGATTCCCTACACGGTGACGGCGCTGGGCGCGAATATGGCTCCGGCAGGCGGGGTTACGGTGACTTACACGGTGACCAGCGGAACAGCAACGCTCGGCTGTGGGCAGGCGACCTGCACAGTGACAGCCACGGGCGACGGCCACGCCACCATGAACGTGACCGCGACAAACGGAAGCTGGTCGGTGGTGACGGCATCGCTCAAAAACGGATCGAGCCTGCAGGCGCAGTTTGCCGGAGGAACGCCGCCGACGCTCGGCTCGCTTACTCCGCAACTGTCGCTCGCGGCCGGCGCCACGTTTACCTGGACAGTACAGGCGCTGGCGGTGCTGAACGGCGCGCCCGCCGCGGGGCAGACGGTGACCTGGCAGAGCGCGTCCGCGGGAATCGCCCAGCCTGCGACCAACACGGCAACAACAAACGCGAGCGGCATTGCAGCCATGACTCTTACGGTGGGTCCGTTGAGCGAAGGCCAGACGGCGACCATCAAGGCGTGCCTGAACGGCACCAGCCAGTGCGTAACTTACACGGCATTCGGCGCGCGGCCGGAGTATGCGCTGCTGAACCCGGTCTCGGGCACCGTGCAGAGCATGGCCGCCTCCACGGCTCCCGCGGCGGTGACGCTTCGCCTGCTCGATATGGACGGCAATCCCATGGCCGGGGGCACGGTGACTTTCTATCAGGCGCTCTATGCGTGGGCTCCGCCCTGCTCGGCGCACGCGGTGTGTCCGCCGGGAGCGCTGCTGGCGGCCGAAACTGCGACGGCAACCTCGGCGCTCGACGGAACAGTGACGTTCTCTCCGGCCACACTGCCCGGCGTGGCCACGGATCTAATCGGCCTGGCGGCCTCGGGCAATACGGCCACGGCCGAAGTGGGGATCGAGCAGCATCCGTAAAAGCAGCAAGTTAGCAAGTTAGCAAGCCAGCAAGTCAGCGAGTTAGCAGGTCAGCTTGTTCGCCGCTCGGCCGGTTAATCGAATACTACGGTTTTGTTGCCGTAGCAGAGGATGCGGCGGGAGATGTGCCAGCGGACGGCTCGGGACAGCACCAGCCGCTCCAGATCGCGGCCACGGGCCACCAGATCCTCCACCTGATCGCGGTGGGAGATGCGGGCCACATCCTGCTCGATGATCGGTCCGTCGTCGAGCACGGCAGTGACGTAGTGGCTGGTTGCGCCGATGAGCTTGACGCCGCGCGCATGGGCCGCGTGATAGGGCCGTGCGCCGGTAAAGGCAGGCAAGAACGAGTGGTGCACATTGATGATAGCGGCCGGGAATCGTTCGACAAATGCGGGTGAAAGCACCTGCATGTAGCGCGCCAGCACCACCAGTTCTACACGGTAGCGGGCCAGCAGATCGAGCTGGCGGGCCTCGGCGGCGGAGCGTGTCTCGGCGGTCACGGGCACATGTTCAAAGGGAATGCCGTAGAAGGCGGCCAGACCCGCCACGTCGCGATGGTTGGAGACGATGACGGGAATTTCGCATTCCAGCTCGCCGGTGCGCCAGCGGTGCAGCAGGTCGGCCATGCAGTGCAGATAATGCGAGCAGAAAAGGGCCAGGCGCGGAGGCTGGCTCTCCGAGGTCAGGCTCCACTGCATGTCCAGTTCAGTGGCCAGGGGCGCGAAGGCCGCTTTGAATCCTTCCAGGTCAAAAGGCGCGGAGTGAATGCCGCCGTTGCCGCCGCTCGGGGTTGACCCGTTCAGGTCCCACTCGACGCGCATGAAAAACAATCCCAGCGCATGATCCTGGTGCTGGTCGGCGTGGAGGATGTTCGCTCCCCACTCGTAGAGCAGGCCGGAGACGCGCGCCACCAGGCCCTTGCGATCGGGACAGTTCATCAACAAGACCGCTGAGTTCTTCATCTTCACTCCAGAGTACAGGGGCGGCACGGTTCGAATCCGCACGGCCCTCCACTAGAGTCTGCACCGCAGTATTGGCCGGAGGGAATAGCACTTAAAGGGCGGTCGGGAATCGACGTACCGGGCCAGGCGGACCTCGATTTGGTGCAGCGGTTGCCGCCGTGGCCGGGGATCGTCATCGGGACCTGAAGGAGGCTGGGGTTAAAAAGACGCCGGGGCGAATGCAGCCCCGGCGGTGTGCGTGCAACAAAACATGCGTGCGCTAGAAAGCTACAGAGCAACAGCCGCCTGGTCCGCGTCAGATATGCGGTGTGCGTTGGCTCTCGGAAGAAGCGCTCAGGCGCTGGCGCAGGCTTCCGGCCAGCTCGGCGACGACGCGCAGCTTTTCAGCGGTGGCCGCCGGCACATGCTGGCCCTCAAGGGCAAGCTGCGAGTGCAGCAGCAGGCCGGCGACCGTGGATTTGAGCTCGGTCTCAATGGCCGCCGTGGCAGCCCGGCTGGCCAGCGCCCGCTCCCGCTCGCGGCGGCCGAGGGCGGCGCGGATCTCGCGCACCAGCCGCGCCGCGCCGGAGAGCGCGAAGTTGATCTGCAGGGGGATGGCCAGGCCCGCACGACCCCACAGGGCCTCGGCCGCGGCAGGATCGCACTCGGCCAATGTCTCGTCGACCACTACAGCAAGGAACTCGCGCCGCTTAAGTGCCGCGAGAGCTTCCCTGCGGCCTTCCGCCACTTCCACTTCCATGCCCAGCTGCGCGCCGATAACCTCGGCGCAGTTGCGGGCTCCTTCAATTCCGGTCACCATCAGAATGCTCATCTCGGCTCCTTTAAAGCAGCTTTCAGCTCTTAGCCGTCAGCTTTCAGCGTTATCTTGCTGGGTTCAGGTTCTTGGATAGAAGCTTTCAGCTCTCAGCCGTCAGCTTTCAGCTCTTGCATGCTGGGTTCAGGTTCGGTTCTTGGGTAGAAGCTCTCGGCGAATCGGCTGCGGCTCTGTACGGCCTGAAAGAGAATTCTCCCGCGGCACGAACAGGCTGAAAGCTGATAGCTGAAGGCTGACAGCTTGCTCTACTTGTCCTCGACGGGATCGGCGATGCCGTATTCCTTGAGTTTGCGGTAGAGGGTGGTCTTGCCGATGCCGAGCAGCTTGGCGGCCTTCAGCTTGTCGCCGTTCAGGGCGCGGATGGCGCCCAGGATGGCCTCGCGCTCAAGATCGGACAAGGTCCGCACCGCAGGCGCTTCGCCGTCTGCGCTCGCGCCGCCCTCGCCGCCAACATCGAGGGCCGCGCGGCGGGCGTCCAGCCCCTGCTGCTGCAACTGCGTGGGCAGATCGCCCAGGTGGAGAATGGGGCCGGAAGACAGCGCGCAGGCGCGCTCCACGGAGTGCTCAAGCTCGCGCACGTTGCCCGGCCAGTCATAGCGCATCATGGTGCGCAGGGCCTCGTCCGAGAGCGTGAACTTGGTGCCGCGATCGCGGCTGAGTCGGTCAAGAAAGTGCGCGGCCAACAGAGGAATGTCTTCGCGGCGGGCGCGCAGGGGAGGCAGGCGGAGATTCACCACGTTGATGCGGTAGAAGAGGTCCTTGCGGAAGGTCCCCTTTTCGACCATCTCGCCCAGGTCGCGGTTGGTGGCGGCCACGATGCGGGCCTTGATGGGCACGCGGTGGGTGGCGCCGACCGGCCGCACTTCTTTCTCCTGCAGAGCGCGCAGCAGCTTGGCCTGCAGGTCGAGCGTGAGCTCGCCTATCTCGTCGAGAAACACCGTGCCGCCCTCGGCTGAGATCAGCAGGCCGTCTTTCGAGCGGTTGGCGCCGGTGAAGGCTCCCTTGACGTAGCCGAACAGCTCGCTCTCGATCAGCGTCGGCACCAGCGATCCGCAATCGACCGGCAGAAAGGGCTTTTGCGCGTTGGGTCCGTAGGCGTGGATGGTGCGCGCCACCAGCTCCTTGCCGGTGCCGCTCTCGCCCAGCACCAGCACCGGGTGGGTGCTCTGGGCCACTTTGGAGAGAATGCGGTAGAGCTTCTCCATCTCGCCGGAGCGGCCGATCATGGCGCCCAGCCCCTGCGAAAGCCTGAGCCGCTCGCGCAACTGGCGGGTGGAGGCGTCGGTAAGGTGGCTGGATGCGGCGCGGTCAAGCACCGTCGAGAGTTCGTCCACGGCAAAGGGCTTGGTCAGGTAGTCGGATGCGCCGCAGCGCATGGCCTCGACGGCTGCATTGACGCTGCCCGAGGTGGTCATGGCGATGACCGAGGTGGCGGGATAGAGCAGCTTGACCTCGGAGATCAGCTCCAGGCCCTGGTTAGAGCCAGCCGGAAGGTTGACCAGCAGGATATCTGCCGCGCAGCCTCTCAGCTGAGTGCGCGCCTGGTCAAGATCGCCCGTGCTTTCGACCGCATAGCCGAGGCTGGAGGCAATCTCGGCGCACGCCGAGCGGACCGCTGAGTCCGCATCGACCACCAGAAGGTGCAATCGCGCGGGCTGCTCGGCTATTTGGGGGATATACTCCATGTGCCGGTTTTGAAGAATCGATTCCAACATTGTATTCGCCTCGATTGATTTCTTGAAAATCTCTGGTTGAAAACCCGGTTGTAACGCGAAGGCCGGGAGGGCTTATGCCATCCTTACCGGCAGCTCGATCTCAATGCAGGCTCCGCCGCGGGGACGGTTTCCGGCACGGATGCGCCCGCCGGCTCCCTCGACGATGGAACGGACGATCGACAGTCCCAGCCCGCGTGGAGCCGATGCCCAACCGCCCTTGTTTTTGCGCTCGCCGGCGCGGGTGGTGTAGCCGGCCGCGAAGATCTTATCGAGCGAATCGGCGGGGATGCCGGTGCCGCTGTCGGTAACCGTCAGCGACAGGCACTCGCCCTCGGCGGCCGGAAGCTGGCGCAGTTCGATCTGGATACGCCCGCCCGCCGGCATGGCCTCGGAGGCGTTCTTTACCAGGTTCACCAGCACCCTGGTCAGGTCTTCGCCGGTCATCCTCACCGGGCGCGCGCCGCCCTCCACGTCCACGGTCACGTTGACTCCGGGGCCGGCAAGCGCGGCCAGCAGGTTATGGTTGGCCAGCAGCTCGGCGCCAAAGTTGGCCATGAGCGTTGCCGGCATCAGGTCCCAGCCCGACTGGGCCGCGCCGCGTCCGGCTCCTTGCCGGCGGGAATGGGTATCCGCCTTGGGAAGGCCGGGCAGACTACCGGCATTTGCGGCGGTATTGGAATCGAGCGCGACCAGTTTTTCAACCAGCCGGCGGCTGGCCGCAGCCACCAGCCGCAGTTCGGTGCTGTAGTGGGTAAATGGGCCGCCCAGCACGCCCGGTTCTTCAAGCAGATCGCAATAAAGGCCCAGTGCCGTAACCATATTCCGGGCGTCGTGGGCCACCTCGGCCAGTGAATCTCCTCTGCCGGCTGCCGTGGCGAGAGTCTCGACCACCGCCTCGACGCGCTTCCTGTCTACCTGGTTTGTTGACGCCAGTCCCTGTGGTTGCTCCATGATGCGCTCCAATTCTGTTGAGTAGACAGGGATCGGGTAGAGGCAATCGGCGACCAGGTGCCAGCGCCGGAGCGCCGCTTGCCTTTTTGCCGATTTCCGGATTCCCGTTCCTGCTTTCTCTCTGTTTTTCTGTCCTGTTCTAATACACGTGGCGTGCCAAACCAGAACAGTTTTCGTAAGTTCCTGATAAGGGATGGGGTTAAGCCAAAATCCGCAGGATTGCCGGGGACCGGACCCGCCCAGCGGCGTTCCAAAACAGAACTGGGCCGTCCGGCCGCTTCAATCTAAGTTATTCATTATGAAATAGATAAGGCGATATTCCCGTTTCAGCTCCGCTTTTGGTACGAATTCCCGATCCGGAACGCTCTGGCAGGCTTCCCGTCGCGACCCGCCGCTTCCTGAGTGGAACGCGCGCGTCGGAGGGCCGTAATCGTGCGCTCCGCGCTCTGGGCAGGGGACCGCCGCGCTCTCGTACAATCGCCCTATGGATGCATCCACTTCTTTCTTCCGTCCCGGCAGCCGCAGGCCGGATCAGCTTCGCCCGCTTACGCTCGCTCCTGGATTTGTACAGACAGCCGAAGGCTCGGTGCTGGTGACCTTTGGCAACACCCGCGTGCTGGCCAACGCCACCATTGAGCAGGGGGTTCCTGGCTGGCTGCGCAACACGGGCCGCGGCTGGGTCACGGCGGAGTACGCGATGCTGCCCCGCTCCACGGTGACCCGCACGCCGCGGGAGAGCGAGCGCGGCAAGATCGGCGGGCGCACTCACGAGATTCAGCGGTTGATCGGCCGCAGCCTGCGCTCGGCCGTGGACATGGCGGCCCTGGGCGAGCGCACCGTGATTCTGGACTGCGACGTGATCCAGGCCGACGGCGGCACGCGCACGGCGGCCATTACCGGCGCGGCCGTGGCCCTGGGTATCGCGCTCCATGCGCTGGTGAAGGCGGGAACGCTCAAGAAGTCGCCGCTGAAGCAGCTCGTGGCGGCCACCTCGGTGGGTATTGTGGACGGCGCCCTGCTGCTCGATCTCTGCTACGAGGAAGACTCCTCGGCCCAGGTGGACATGAACGTGGTGATGACCGAGGACGGCGGCCTGATCGAAACCCAGGCCACGGCGGAGAAGGGTTCTTACTCGCGCAGCCAGCTCAACGGACTGCTGGATCTGGCCGAGGCCGGGATCGGGGAGATCTTCAAGGCGCAGCGCGCGGCGCTGGGCGAGGCGTCTGCCGGCCTTTAGAGCGAGCCGTCAACCTTCGCCGCGCCGTTGCAGGCCTCAATTTGTCCCCCACTTGCTTCTGGACTGTTTCCGACGAATCCGGCTATAGTGATTCATCGCCGCCGGACATCCGGCCCGTTCCGTACGGCAAGAGCCACGACGAGGTCAGCAGATGAAGATTACCGACACCATTGCAACGGTCCTGAACAACAAGCCTGAGTCGAAGGTTCTTTCGATCGCGCCGGAGCAGACCGTCTACGAGGCCCTTCAGCTGATGTCCCGGCACGACATCGGGGCGCTGCTGGTCATCTCGGGCCAGCGCCTGCTGGGCATCCTCTCCGAGCGCGACTATGCGCGCAAGGGCGTGCTCATGGGGCACCTTTCGAAGGAAACGCGGGTGAGCGAGATCATGACCAGCCCGGTGGTTTCCGTCAGCCCGCAACACACCGTGGACGAATGCATGACGCTGATGACCCAGCAGCACTTCCGCCATCTGCCCGTGCTTGAGGGCGATACCGTGGTGGGAGTGATCTCCATCGGCGACATGGTGAAGTGGGTCATCTCCGGCCAGGCGCACACCATCCAGGCGCTGGAGACTTACATCTCGGGCGCCTATCCGGCGTAAGCGCTTGTGCTAGCCCATTTTTTTTTGAAAGAGAGCCCCTTCAACGCGATGCGGAGCGAATGTTCCGCCGGGCATAAGGTGCGGGTGCGCGGTGCGGCATTTAGGATAGAGACATCGAACCGATCCCTCCGTGGACAGCTCGCACGGACAAGGCAATGAGATCGCCGCCACTTGAAGAAAGCGCCCCGGCGATGGACAAACTGGACTTTTTCTTTATGCCTAGGAATCGAACCCTGAGGAGATTCTTTGCCGGCGGGCTGGTAGCATTTCCCTGCCCTTTGCTGGCAAAGAGACACAAGCGATGCATCGCACATTCATAGCAATCACCACGGCGATTTTATCTTTCCTACTGCCCGTCTGCGTTGCGCAGATGCCTTCGACGAGCGCCCCGGCAACGGGTCAGGCTGTACAGTTAGTCGGCGGGCCGGCAGCCGCTGCCGATGACGCTCTGCCGCCCCCCGTTTCACCCATGCTTCAGCCTGCGCTCGACACCGTGCGCCGCACGCTAAGCGGCCTGCGCGTGGACAAGTGGAAGCGGGGGAGCGTCCGCGACGAGGCGAGCCAGAACATCGACGGGATTCAGCGCGACATTACTGTCAACCTGCCGCCCCTTGAGCGCGATGCCGACGCCGCGCCCGGAAGCCTGAGCAAGATGCTGCCGGTGGCGCGCAATGTGGGCGCTCTCTACGACGTGCTGCTGCGTGTGGAAGAAGGGGCGCGGGTGAGCGCGCCCGACGAACAGGTGGGCCCGCTGCAGCAGGCGCTGGCCGCCTTGAGCAGCGCGCGCCTGGCGCTGAGCGACCGCATGCAAAGCTCGGCGGAGACGGCGGAGAGGCAGATGACCGATCTGCGCACATCCATCAAGGTGGAGACGGAGAGACGCGCGGCAGCGTCTGCGCAGGTAGCGGTGCCCTGCGTGCCTGCTCCGGCCAAGAAAACAGCGAAGAAGGCGGCAAAGCCGCTGGCGAAGAAGCCTGCGGCAGCCACTGCGCCCGCGGCAAACAGCCAGCCGCAAACCAGCCACTAATGTTCTTTCCCAAACAGTCCGCATCAAAACAATTGTTGTCATCCTGAGCGAAAGGGGCCCCAAACGCCTTTCAGTTTGGGGGTGGTGAGTC
>CAYZVG010000018.1:0-19168 GCA_964481595.1 uncultured Occallatibacter sp.
CGAGGCCGAGTTGCCGCTGGCATCGGGTACTTCGCGGACGTGGGTGTTGCGTGAAACCACAATGGCCGCAGATGATGGCCTCGAAGGGCGTAAGTTCGGGGATGGTCATGTGGATTCCTTATGTATGCGCGCCCGCAGCTTGATGCCGATCGTCGGGCGCGCCGTTGAAAAGGTAAGTGCCCAAGTGGCTGCAGCCGGGTTCTCCGCCGGCTATCGGCTATCACCCAGCGACCGTCGCGCATTTGGATGTGACTCATGCCGAGATGAGACAGCTCCTCGCGCCTCAGGGCAGTCTGAACCGCGCAAGACAGGATGGAGTGGTCGCGTTTGCCTTTGAGGTAATTCCGGTCCGGAACGGCGAGCAGGTCTCTGGTCTGCTCGGCGGTGAGCCATTGGCCCAGGCGCACGCCCTGTGCGGGGACATTAGGCACGGAGAGTATCCGCCCGGCATAAGAGGGATCGATCAGATCATTCTCGCGCGCTTCTTTGACGAGTTTGCGCACACCGGAGAGGCGGACATTGATGGTCGAGCCGCCCAAGCCAGCATCCACCATCTCGGCGCGATACTGCTGGAAGAGCTGTCGGCTGATTGGCTGGCCGGTGCGTATGGTCAGCGCCAGGAGGTCGTCAAACGCCTTCTCGTAGGCACGCCGCGTGTGCCTGGAAGGAACAGAATTTGTGAGCATCGTTCTGAGCGCCGCTACCGAGGCCGGACCGGTCGGACGGGCCGCCGACGGAAGAAGCGAAATCGGACTGAGAGCGAAGACAGAGTCGTCCATAGAAAGTCTCCTGGTTGAATTGCCTGCTTGATTGAGTTGTTTTGGTTCGTGTCGAGTCCTGTCCCGGCAGACAGCAAAAAGGCGAGCTCACGCAGCTCTTGCTTCGCCCGCGCGTCTATGCCTGTTCTGGAGTGCGACGGGAAAGGAAGGAATGAAGGAAGTGGTTGAGGCAGGGGGAAGCGCATCGCTTCGCTGCTCGCAATCCGCGTGTGGGGCAAGGTGGGGGGCCGGTTCAACGGTGCACAGATGCATCAATGGCTGGCCGCTCGGAAACCACCCCAATGGAGTGGATGGAGTTTGCTGGCTAGGCCGAGGGACCGGCCCGCACGAACCGCGGAGATCACTTCCCCGGCAAGCCATTGGGGAGGTTTTCCTAGCAATGAATCCAAGAATAACTTCAAAAGCTCCGCTAACTGCTCTTCAGATAATGTTTTCAGAATCTCGAAGCTCCGATGATGCTGGTTAACCTCTCCCGCATAGGTCAAGCGGTAGGAGTTCGGAGGGTCAACGTATCGTTCGATCTCGGGCGTTGATTCCAGGGCTTTGGCGATTTGCGGGCGCAGCGCTGGATACACAAAAAGAACATTTCGCTTTCGCGTCAGGCGAAGGAGGGTACATTCCACCTGGCTCAAGAGTGGAAGTTCTGCTTCCTTGTATGTCCGCAAGAACTTCCCTGCGGCATCTTTCACCGCTGGATCGGGCGTCCTCACGAAGAGGATGGCGGCCGCGTGAAACGACTGAACCTTGTGGAAGATGTTTTGCCTGTCAAAGTCATGGGTGAGGCGATGGAAGACTTCGCTGTCCGCTTCACCGTGCTCAATGCTCTTCGCGAAAACAAAATCGACCTGTGTATGCCCCGGCATTGCAGGATCATCCATTGAGGCATAGGTGGCGTCGAGGTCTAGGCCGTTCATATATTCGACCCATTCCGTTTTCTCGCGATCCATTCCTTCAACAAAGAGACGATTCACGGTCCTCTCGATTGTCTTCGCATTCTTACCGCTGGAAACCCCAATCCGTTTGATCAAGTCGGCGGGATAGTTCTTGTCGAGACTAGACAGGCAGAGTTTGTCATACATCACCTTGAGTCGATCCTCAATGCGTTGCCGGATCTTCTCAACTGCTAGTAGTTCATATATTTCGGGCCATCTGCTCACAATTTCGTTCGCTCTGAATACTAGGACCGGATTATATATATCAGAGTCGAGAAACACCGACCCGTGTGCGTCGTAGATCGAAGAATCTTGACCGTTGCTCACAAAAAGATAAGGTGCCTGAATCTCTGGGTGAATGCAATACTGAAGCCCCTGGACTACGTACTGATGACCAAACGGAGCAGAGATATCCTTGGGCGATTTGGCTTCAATCACCCAAAACATCTTCTTCCGGATTGTCGGCATATAGTCTGGGTCGTGGTGCTTGACTTTCCGCGCTCCCTTCTCAACCGGAGGATAGCGGAGCTTGAAGGACGTACCGAGGTCGCCGTGGCGATGGACTTCGTAATCTTTGTGCGTCTCATATCCAAGACACTCCAACAATGGAGTGAGGAATTTCGACTCGACAAAGGCCTCGCCTTTGCCGTCAAAATTAAGCTGCTGAATTGCTTTCAAATGTTCTTCGGCATTCGTCATGCGAACCTTACCTCGCACCTTCTTGCGTTATCCGCCTTCCATAATATGGTTTTTGACTCGGCGAGTGGCCTCACACCCAATAGTTTTCCAAATTAACCACTGCCTTCTCGGGTATGGGGACCGCTGCGAAACGCGATTCATAATCTCAATTCATGCTAAATCGCCGAGTCGCTCATCCAAGAATCGATTAGTCCAGAAATCGGCTTCTCGATCGCAACCTAAGACTTCGGTGCAGTCCCGATGAACTACCGGCAACTCGGACCTAACGTGAGCCAATTCGCGGTAGTGGCGAATTGGCGACAATCCAGACATCACACCGTTTGTGAGCGCTATGCAATCCGCACCTCGTTCCACGTCGAGGCTTGAAGCATCGTGATGGCAAAGAGCACACGTAAATGCGGACCGATTCATGCATATAGCGAAGTTGCGCGGTGCCACCCAGGGCATCTACCGAGTCGCGGGGTTGCCGTGCGGCGTTAAGCCCTGAAGCCGCAGCGTGCTCGGCAGATGCCGAATCCTTGGCGCGACACGCGAGGCCCGCAGTTTCGATTTGACGGTCGTTAAGAGAGTGCGCGAGGACGCAAGGGCCGGTTCGCGCAACGGACTCTTCCCCTTCGAGACGGCATAGGTGAGCGGTTGCGGCTCGGGCAATGGATTCAGGTCGATCACTGCGATGCCGTTGCCGGTTGAGCCGGTGATGGCTACCAGTTGGCTGTCGTGTTGATTGGAGATCAGCGCGCGATAGTTGGGCGAAAGGGTGAAGGGCAGAGAGATGCGAGCCCGGAAGGAACCGGTGCGGCCGTCGAAGACATCGATGAAGCCGTCGCCCGGCTGGAAGATCAAGCTACCGTCGGTCGACATGGCCGAGCCGAAGACATAGTTGGCGTCCACGGATTCGGCAAGGTTGAGAACTTGCTGTCCGAGGGTGTTCAGATTGCTGTCCAGAATCAAGCCTGAAGCGAACAAGGTTTCCTGGTTGGGAGCGAGGATCAATTCTCCTGTCTCTTCTCCGATGTTCATATTATTGGAGGGTGCTGGGTAGCCGGTTTGAGAGGCAACATCGAAGTAACCGACGAGGCCGTCGGCGTTGTAATAGACGCGCGAACCGTCGTTTGAAAGAGCCACGTAGCATATTGTGCTGGTGAAGTCGCCCGATCCGGGGACGTTGGACTCCATTTTGAGCGCACCGGTATTGGTATTGAACGCGAATAGTCCGCCACAACTAATATTGCCTACTTCGTCCGTTGCCGTGTAGTAGACAATTCCGTCATTGGTGACAACGGGCGCCAGCGGCGCCGCGGCATTTTGATTGCCGTTGAGTTTGGCGGTTAGAGCGAAGCTCTGGACTGAGGCCGGCTGGTCGGGGTTGACCAGATAGATGGCGACTGTCCCTGGATCGGCGATAGCAAGCTTGGAAGCGTCTGGCGAGAGCGCCAGACCTACAAGGCGTTGCGGCCCGTTCGCCCCTGCAGGCGCGGGAATCGGCCACGGTGTTTGCCATGCCCCCGCTGCCAGCGAGAAGACGCGGATCTGATTAGCGTCAGTGAAGTAGTACAGATTGCGTTTGGCGTCGTAGACGCCATCGGCGAGCACAGCGCCTTCCAGAGGAAATTGCTGCGTGGCCGGCAGGTAGGTGAGTCCCGTATTGGCCGCAACCGTTCCAGCGGGAGTGGTAACTGAGACCTGCGAGGTAGCGCCAGCCGTGCCGGGCGGGACGGTATAGACAACGTTGTTGACCGGCAGTGGAGGAGGTGCGTAGTAGTTCGCTCCGTAGGGATCTGGCAGGTAGGACTCCAACGGAGCTGAAGCTCCACCGACCTGGACACTCAGATCGCTGGCCGGCAGCATATAGGCGCCGCCGGAGGGGCCTCCGATAGGTCCCAAGCCAAGACCGAAAAGACTTGCTGGGCCGCCACCGTCTGCGGTGGCATAGCTGGTGGTGGTTTCCAGCACCGATGGTCCGTAAGTGAAGCCCCAGGGGATCAACTGCGAGCCGCCGTCAGTGGAGATGGTGCGGACATCGACCGGCCCGGGTTCACCTGCTGGAGTTACAGCAAGGAGCGTGTCGTCATAGCCGCTGTTGTTAATCGAGGTGGCGGCATTCGCGCCGAAGTAGATGCTGCCGAGCGGAGCAGCCGGCCCATTGACGTTGTCCTGCCACCATGCAGTCGCCGTGCCGCCGGCGATCGGGCCGCTGGTGAGGTCCAATTGCGTCTGGGCGAAGTGGGATCCAACGGGCATTGCATGGACAGCGGTGGTGTCCAGCAGGCCGATGCCTGCGCCTTCCATCACGCCGGCAGCTAATCCGTTCGTGGCGATGGCCTGATACGTGGGACCGATCGGAGAGTTGGAGCCTGGCGGGAATACGCTGGCCTGGGGAATCCATCCGGTCTGCGTTCCGCTGGCCAGATCGAAGACATCGAGGATATCTGCGCCGCCGGAGTCGGGGAAAAAGACCTGAGAACCATCGTTGCTCACCATCATCGTCGGATTGTTAAGAACGGTTTGCGACGTACCGACCGCGAAGGAGTTTTTCACCGTCAGCGTGGCAGGGTCGATGTTATAGATGTCATAACCATCGAATGCGGCTAGTGTGTTGCCATCGGCGCTGACGGCCAACACGGTTAATGAGCTGTCGGTTCCCCCGGTAACTTCGCCGGACCAATTCCAGGTGTCGGCGATGGGGTCGAGTGAGCAAAGCTGCGAGCTTCCCTCGGAAGTCAGCACGGGCTGCAATAGGACGCGAGTTCGGTTGTTGGTTAACGTGATGTTCTCGAAGCCATCGAGACAAGTAGAGAGTGTTGGTTCTTCACCATTGCTCACATCGGAGGTGAGGAAGAGCTGAATGTTGTTGGTCGCCGGATTCCACAGCGCCATGGGCCCGTTGCCGCCTACCCAAGAAAGGTCGGGCGCAAGCAAGTACTTGACCAGCAGCAACTCACCGTTGGCCAGCGCATAGACAGCATTGGCCTGAAATCCATAGGCGCTGATCGAGGCCGAGGGAATGCGCTGGAGCACGACGAGATTGACAGGATCGACTTCGTAAAGATCGCCCACCATGGTGCCAACATAAATAACGCTGCCATCGGGTGCCTGGTCAATGCCGAATGCGCCGGGAATGTCGAGGGTGGCTTTCATTGTGCTGGTTGCGGCGTCAACAACGTTCAGACGGTTCAGGTAGGGATCCGTCGAGAAGAAACGGTTCGTGGCCGCGTGATAGATCAGATAATTCGGAGAGGGAAAAGCGGTGTAAGGCGTTAGCCCGTCGGCGTGAACCACCTTATCTGAGGTGGTCAGCGGGACGCTCTTATCCGTCTGAGCCGCGGCGATGTCGATCATGATGCTGATTTGGGCTGAGTACGGCCCGTAAGTCACGGTGAGCGGGGCGGAGCCGGGAACGGCATTACTAGCCGCAGTGAGAAAGTAATCCGAATTGTTCGACTGGCCGGGCTGCACGGTATTCACGGTGGGCGAAATTGTCAAACCGGTTGGTGTCGCTCCCACGGTTATGGTGGCGCCTTGGGGCCCGGTGCCCATGCCGGTCACACTCACCTTGAAGGTGTTGGTTGAGCCGGCCGGAATGCTAAGCAGACTCGGCTGTACCTGCAAACCGATTGTCGGAGCCCTTACTTCGAGATTGAATGTGGTTTGATGCGTAATGCCACCGGCAGTTGCGGTCAAGGTGATGACTGTGCCGCTGGAGTTTACCGCGGCGAGGAACGATGCTTTCATCGCGACTATGCCGGATTGGCCGGACTGGATCGTGAGGGCGGCGGGCGAAAAGGTGACGCCCGTGGGCAGGCCGGAAAAGGAGACGGCTATGGGTTGGTTGAACCCGTTGTAGGCGGTCGTCTCGATATTAAGGTTTCCACTCGAATTCTGGTAGATGCCAACTCCCGTATAGACGCCCGACGAGATGGAGAAATCGGGCGCGGTGGAGACGGTGAGTGTGATTGTCGCATTGGCGGTGTACGTGCCGCTGGTAACAGTCACGGTAATGGGAAATGTGCCTGCCGCGGCGGTTGTGGGATTGACCACGAAGTCGAGGCCTGCGTCGGTGTTCACTGCCGCGTTAAAGGTTTGTTGCGGACACGTGACTCCAGCGGGAAGTCCGGTTACGGTTCCATTCACCGTTCCACTGAATCCGCCAAGGCCCGTGACGGCGATCGAAATACCGCCGGTCTGGCCCAAGGTGAGCGAAAGGCTGGCGGGCAAAGGCGTGAGTAGTATCCCTGGCGTGACCTGGGTGACAAGCGAAAACTGCGCCTGGGCCGAGATGCTTGAGCTGGAACACGAAATAGTAACTGCCGAAGTACCTGAGACCGCGATATTGTTCAGACTGAACTTTACCGTCTGAGATGCGCTGCTGGTGAGATTGAAGCTTAATGGACTGAAGTCGACGCCCCCTGGAACACCATCGATGTTACAGGATGCCGTAGAACTGAATCCGTTGGCCGGGACCAGTGTTACGGTTAAGCTCTTACTGCCGCTGTCCGTCAGTGTAAGCGAACTTGCGGAGAGGCTCAACGTAAAGCTGGGGGGATTGCTACCGCCGCCACCTCCACCACCACCTCCGCTATTGGACGCAGCGCCTCCGCCACAGCCGGCGAGCGCGGCCAGCAACACGAGACAGGTTGAGACAAGGAAAATCCGCCGCGGCAATGCCTTAGCTATCATCGGTTCTATCCACTGTTGGAGGTTCCGTACTATTATGTCACTAGTCAGCGAACAGTAACAGCCAATCGGCATTCATGTAGTCACCGATCCGTTTCAGAGACGGTCCGGTCAAACATGCGCGGCGTCAGGAGCTTGCATCGTATGTGCCTCACTTGCAGAATTTCTTTCATGCGGTGTTCATTGTCTTCTTCCTTCTGCTTCCTTGTCATTGCTATCGTCGCACCGCTCCTGATTCTGAGCGCGGCAGCGCAGCAGTCTCCCGGCCTGCCTGCCTCGCCTCCGGCCGATTTTAGTGTCTCCACAACCTCGACGCCTGCGGGGTCCGGTTTTCTTTTTGCAGGCGACTTCAACGGCGACGGTATCGCCGATGTAGCTTCGCCCGGCTCCGATGGCATCATGCGCACCTACTTCGGCACGAAGAGCGGCGTCTTTCAGGCACCGGTCGAGTCCAGCGGCACAGTAACGTTGACGTTCGACGTTCTACCCGTGAATGCAGTTGGCGACTTTGACGGCGATGGTCACCAGGACATCCTGCTTACGAACCAGGTGCTCTACGGCAAAGGCGACGGCACTTTCACTTCGGTCTCCATCTCGACCTCCAACTTCAATTCTCTGCCCGCATTGGTGGCGGACTTGAACAAGGATGGCAAGAGCGATCTGCTCAGCATCTCGGGCCCGCTAAGTGGCTCAGGTTCCTATAACTACTATTTCGAACTCGTCGCACAACTGGGGACGGCGCAGCGCAACTTCACGCAGGTTACCACCAGCCTGGGCGACTATCCTTCGGGTGCAGGCTTTGAGACGCCGGCACTTCTGGCGGTTGGCGATCTGAACGGCGACGGTATTCCCGACGTGGAGATTTTCGACGCGAATCTCAACGAACTGGAGGTTTGGCTCGGTAACGGTGACGGTAGCTTTAAAGCCGGGCCGCGAGTTTCGCTCAGCGGTGCAACGTGGACGCCGCAGGGAGCAAACGGATCCGGCGTTTCGTCGGGGCTGGGATTCGTTGCCGATCTGGATGGCGACGGCAATCCGGATCTGGCCTTTCTAGCCACGGAGAGCATGTCGGACGGCAATAATATCGCTACGTCAGTGGTTGTCGTCGAGTACGGCGACGGCAAGGGCGGCTTCTCCTCGACTCAGGTCATTCCGCTCACCTACCTGTACACCTCGGTAGTTCCAATGCAACTGGCCGCCGGCGCCCTTCCCGGATTCGCCCTCGATACCGGTACGCTATACCCTGGCGGCTCGTACGTGACAGTGGTGCGTAACCTGGGCGGACACCTGTTTTCAAACGAACAGTTCTACAAACCAGGTTCGAGCATCGGCATTGTGAACTCCGATTTCAACGGCGACGGTTTCTCCGATCTTCTGGTGACAACATTGGATCCGTTTTTGAGCGGTGGTGGGTCGGCAACCAGCTTTTCAGTGCTCTTCAATCAGCCTGGGGCCACGGGCAACGGCGAGGCGCTCAGCAACGGCGCTCTTTCCGTGAGCCCAACCACCGTGAACTACAATCAGCCATTCGCAATCACCGCGTCCATCCAGCCAGCGGAGACCGGCGAGCCTACACCCACGGGCACGGTGACTTTCAGCACGGCCAGTATGACGCTGGGCACGGCACAGCTCAGTGGAGGCAGTGCAACGATCCAGATCTCAGGCACGACCACGCAGCAACTGCCCGCGGGCATTCTGCGAATTTTCGCAGCCTATTCGGGCGACAGCACCTACGCCGCCAGCAAGCCGATCGCAGACCTATTCATCGAAGATCCTCAATATTCGACGACAACCACTCTTGCGCTGACAAGCGGTGGCAGCGCGGCAACCAGCATTCAGGCCGGCAGTTTCCTGACTATGACCGCCGCCGTCACCGCTCCAGTCACTGTTCCGCACGGTATTATCGCCTTTTTCGACGGCAACACAGTACTGGATCAGGCCGAGATCGGCTCCGGCGGCGCTGCCTTTACAACCAATCTGCTCGCCCCCGGTAGCCACAGCCTGAGTGCGCAATACATGGGACTAGCGCCGCCCAATTACTATGTAGGCTCAAACATCTTCCTGCCGAGTTCCTCCGCTGCAACGGTACTGACGGTTACCTCGATACCGACCACTACCACTCTCAGCGCCTCGTCCTCTACGGTCACGACCGGCGCGGTTCTGACGCTCAATGCGCAGGTGACGAGCGGCAATGGAACGCCCACAGGCGGCCTCACCTTTTATGACGGCACAACCGCCCTGGGGACCTATTCCCTGGATGAGAATGGTATGGCGAGCTTCAGCACAGCTTCGCTCACCACAGGCAGCCGTTCCTTCTCCGCGCAGTACGCGCTCAACAGCCCCTGGGCCGCCAGCAGCAGCGCACCGGTTGCAGTTGCCGCGCAGGTGGCAGCAGCCGGTCTTGCGCCCACCACAACGCACATCGCGGCCGTAACTCCTGGCAGTGATTCCTCGCTTTTGGCCACCGTTCAGGTCTCAGGCGCGCCTCTCTCGCTGGGCAATGTGACTCTGCTGGTGGACGGACAGGCCGTGGCCACCGTTCCCTTGACCTCAGCCGAAGTGGTTTCCGTACCGCTACGCATCGAAGGCTCTGCGATTCACCACATCGTCGCCAGCTACAGCGGATCGATTGTGGCCGCGCCCAGCGCCTCACCGGAGTTGGAAACGACATCTTATCTCCCGGGCCAAGACTTTACGCTGCAAACCGTGCAAACACAGGTCTCAATTCCCTCCAGCGGATCGAGCAGCGCCGTCACGCTGCTCATCGAGTCGATCGGAGGATGGTCCGGCACGGCCTCTCTCAGTTGCACGGCCGGTCTTCCTCCCGGCTACAGTTGCGCCTTCTCCCCCAGCAACTTGTCCGGAGCTGGAGTGGTCACGCTAACCCTCGTTCCCCAATCCAGACTGCCGGTGCTCGGTCTGCTACTCATGCCAGGCTTGTGGTTGTTGAGAACGCGCGGCCGCCGGTGCGCTTGGTTTGCAGCCGTTCTGCTTGCCTCACTAACAATGTTGTCCGGCTGTGGCAACATCACCGCCGCCAAATCCGCACAGTCCTGGGTCGTTACGGTTCAGGCCAATTCGGGCAATACACTGCACTCGACTCAGATCGAATTCAGATCCAGCGGTGCACGCTGATAAGCCGATGCTTCTAACCATGGCATCGCATGCGGCAACCGGTCTGTGTGGGGATAGAATTCCAAGGGTTATACCCTGGGGCTGCGCTGCGGCTTGTGTTGGGCTACTCTCCTCCTGCCCTTTCGGGGCAGCAGTCTATCAATTATCAAGAACCGACAGCGCTCTCACACGGCGGCGTGGACGCGGGCAGGGTTCGATCTCATCCAGGTTTCAGAAGCGAGACCGGGGGAGTCCACTTCCTTGTGGAAGCATGAGCGGAAGATCACCCCGCTTTTACTTAACTGTAAGAGTTACGTATGTACTCGTTACTATCTTTCCGGTTACCGCATCGGTCCCAGTTACGGTAACAACATAAGTTCCCGAGGTCGTTCCCGAGTTACTCCCGCCACCAGAACCTGATCCGCCGCCCCCACTGCCCGAGTTAGAACCGCTGCTGCCGCCTCCACAGCCGAGGACGCCGACAGTAACAGCCAGAACAATGACGCCGGCGATGCGCATCCAGGCACGACGCTTGGCAGGAATGCCGATGAACAGCACCAAAGCCAGGACGGTCGACAGTCCACTCCAATGGAACGGCCTGTCTCCGGGGACAAGAGCCCCGCTAATTGAACCGATGGTAGTAACAGTGAGTGTACCGGTTACCGCGGCAATGCCAGTAACATCGATTGCCGCCGGAGAGAGTGTGCAGCCCGGCATGTCACTGGCATTGATGATGCTCGTGGTGACCGCGCAAGTCAGATTCACGATTCCGGTGAATCCATTCGCAGGTGTGATACCGATCGTCGACGTGTTGCCGCTGGTGGCTCCAGCTGATATCTGGATGTTGTTGCTGTTGCCGATGGTAAATGTGGGCGCACCAGTGAGTAGAACATCGGTGGTCGCATCGAAGTCCAGGTTTGACGAATTTGGATCCCATGCGCTCACCGTGAGCAGAGCGAGACCGAGACCGCTCTGCGCATCGCCGTTGATGCTCACATTGACCGTAGCAGGGCTTCCCGCGGAGAGCATTACCGATGGCTGCACGCTGCAAGTATTACGAACTCCCATCGCCAAACTTGAAGGCTGAATCATGCAGCCGAGATCGACCTGTCCGCTGAAACCGTTCAGAGGGGTGATGGTAACAGTGGCCATAGTCCTGTTTCCGATTGCGACTCTCGATATTCCTGAACTAACAACGGAGAAGGAGGGCGATGCAGTGACGGTAAGCGGAACGGAGCCGGTTGTGGCGATTGAAGAGGTGGAAGCCGAGGTTGCCGTGACCGTGACGGCGTATGCGCCTACGGTGGTGGCCGAGGTAGTACTCACCTGCACTTGTGCGATGACCGGATCGGCTCCATTCAATGTGACTGAAGCCGGAACCGAACAGATGGGCAGACTCTGCGCGTTGGACAGAGTTGTGGCGACAGTACAAGAGAGATTCACCTGACCGGTAAACCCGCCGGAGGGGATAATCGAGATATTCGACAGGTTGCCCGTGGTTGCCCCAGGTTGCACGTTGAGCGGGCCGTCATTCATAACCGCAAGCGACGGGGAAGCTGTGGACGAGGTGCTGAATTGGAAGGTGGTGGCTAAATCGATTCCATCCGTAGTGTTATCGGCGCCGTTGATATTTACGGTGTATGTGCCAGCGCCGGTTCCGTTGATCACAACAAGTGTGTCTACAGGAGACGAGACAGGCACATTCAATTGGGGGATATAGCAAGAGATCGGACTCGATGAGGGCGTAATGGAGCAACCCCATCCGATGTTGCCGGAGTAACCTCCCGAGGGCGTAAGTGTCAGCGTGGAAATGACGCTGCCATCGGAGCCCAGGATAACGTTCTTGGGAGTCGTAATCGTCACTCCGCCACGCGCGGCGATATTTTCAATGCTGATAATAGTTGAGGCGGGAGCATAGTTCGAGTCACCGCTATATGCAAGGGTCACGGTGTTCAGGCCGACCGGAAACTGACTGGCCTGGGCATCAATTATTCCCGTAACATACTCGAACATACTTGAGACGCCTCTGCCTTTGGATACGACGAAGTTGCTGGTGCTTGCGATCACCTGATTGTTTTCAACCAGCGAGAAAGTTCCTGTAGGCGCGACTCCAGGATTCCAGTTCGTGTTAAGTTCGAAGCCCACTGTCGAATTCTGCCCGGATGACAGCGCGTAATTTGTAATATCCATCTGGAATGAAGTGGCAGCCGGAACAATATTGAACGTAACGGGCTGGCTCGAACTGGGGTTGAAGCTGGGATCTCCCGAATAGCTCGCGGATATCTGATGCGAGCCCCCGCCCAGGATGGTCACATTTGTGTCAAACACAGGCCACGACGCTTGATTGCCGCTGCTCACAGATGCCGACCCGAGCGTACTTGCGCCATCCTTGAAGATCACCGAACCAGTCGCTGCTCCCTGTGTATTCGCGCCCTCCGCGGTCCCGGTGATTTGAGCATCTGCAAAAACATAGGAACCGTAAGGAATATTAGTCGCAGAAATGGGATTTCCAGTAAGAGCATCGAAGGCATTGACCCCAAGCGTGGTGGTGCTGGCCTCCGGCGTGATGGTCACGTTGATGGGCGGCGTGGAAGTGCTGGACGCATCTGCCGTGTCGCCCCCATATCGTGCCCAGACAGCGTAGGATCCGCCGGGCAGTCCGTTGTAGTTGGCCGAACCAGCGCCGCTGCTGAGCGGGATGGCAAATTGGCCGTTGCTCTGATTTCCTCCGCTGATTTCGTTGGCATTATCTACGATGCCTGCCACACCGCCTGCCGTCGCCGGAGACACGCTGACATCGAACTTGAGCGCTTGACCATGGACGCCGCTATAGGCGGCGGTGGAGCCGTTGATTGTCAGACTCGTGCTCGTAGAAGCGAGCGAGACACTGGTCCAGTTGTTCACCATCGCTGCCGCATCCACGCTACCCAGCCCGGATGCGAGATCATATCCAGTTCCCGCGTTGTAGCCATTGAGAAACAGGATTGATCCACAGTTCGGCGACCCAGACACGCAAGGAACAGAGTTATTGCCAGACGAAATATCGTGAAAAACCGTGCTGTACTTTGATTGAGCAAGCTGGTAGAGGGTGTTGCCGGCCTGGCCTAGACGATAGTTGTCAGCCGGAGAGCCGTGAGCCTGCGCAACCAGGGCCATCATGCCAGCGAATGCCGGCGTCGATGCCGACGTACCTCCAACACCTGCGAAAGATGACGCGCTGGTGAGTTGGCCGCTGGTGGTCAGGCAATCCGCGTAAGCCACAGTGGTTTCGCCATCGGTAAGAGTGTCGGAACAGATCACCCAGGAGGCACGATACAAGCCGTTTCCGGCCAACAGGGAGACATCGGGCAGGTCCCGGGCTCCATCGGTCGGTGTGAGAGAGGTCTGATATATGGGTTTTGCATACACGGAGCTGACTCCGCCACTGCCGGCAACGATATTGCTATCACCATTGCTGTTCTTGAGCGCGGAATTGAAGGATAAGTTAGTGTTGTTGGTTGTCGAATCGTTCCAGGTGCTCTCGGGAATGTACTCGTTCGCGGTTCCGTAATACGGCGGAGCGCCGCTGGTGGCGTCGTCTACGTAAGTCGAGAAGGAAGACGCGAGCGCATCGAAATCGGTGCCACCGACAGCGACGGAATAAGGAGTCGATGCATAGCCATTCACGCCAAAGCCCAGAGTGGCCTGCTGCTCAGTATCAAAGTCGTCGCATCCAGCGGAACCGTTATCTCCCGCAGCTACTGTAACAGTAATGCCTTGCGCTGCCGCCTGTTCCATGGCTTCAAGAACAATCTGGTTGCCCGATGTGCCCAGTGCAGCTTCGCAGTTGCTGAAACTAACGCTGAGTATGCTGACCACATTGTCGTCCACGGCACGGTAGATAGCGTTCAAAACTCCTGAAGAGATGTCGGTGTTAGCAGAGGTGTAAAAGTAGATTTTAGCCTTGGGCGCAATGCCGCCAGACACTTCGGTATCGAGCAGAGCCTCGACTCCAGCTCCGTTGAGTCCAGGGTCATTGCCGTCAACGACGACAGTAGGCAGATTAACTGAGCCAGAGGTTTCACCCAGAAATGCCATACGATAGTTGGCTACATCTGCTGAAGTGAGATCGGAAATGCCTACGATGCCGATCGAGACCCCCGTGCCATCGTAGGCTGTACCGTTGTAAGCCGGATTCAAGTTCTTGTTGGGAGTATCGTAGATGACCGCGGCATCCGCCGGATCGACAAACAGATATGGTGTGCTATTGGAACTCAAGGTAAGTTCAGGAATAATTCGACCGGATGACTTATCAAACCGGCCCTCGGGGCCACGTTTCAGCGTCGGCTTGGCTGAAAAGTCGTTGAGTGGTCCGACACCCGAGATCACAGGTGCCAGAGCTGCAGGAATCTGCGGATCGCTGACATTGGCAACGTGAGTCTCGCCGTTCACTCTAAAGGTATGAATGGCGGTATGGAATGCGCTTTGAATTTGCTCGAAGGTGCCCGAGAACTCGATCACGTTGCGAGCCGCTGGTACCTTTTCAACTTTAAACCCATGCGACTGAAGCCAGCTCTCGACATGTTGAAGATCGGACTCGGAGATACCATATGAGGTGCCGAACTGTGCCGGCGTCAACCATTTATGGTAAGACGGCGAGACCTGGTTTTGCAGGTCGCCAAGGAACTGAGATAAGGCTTGCTGTTGCGCAGGGCTTCGCTGGAGTGCCAGTCTTATCCGGCCTGTGGGCGTCGAGCCGGCAGCGGGTCCGCGGTCAAATTGCCTCTGTGTCAGTGGGTGGATGTTGCTCTTGAGCGTTGCCCGCTGGGTTTCATCGATCGAGTCAACAACGCGGTTAGGCACCGAAATGGACTCACCTTGCGCTTGGATATGTGTCGAGCAGCTACACAGGGCGATTACGATAACAGCAGGAATGTACCGCTTCATAGAGGAATAGCTCTCACGGTTTGGATTAGATGGCGAACAGCAATACTAAACCATAAATGCAGTCTTATCCACCAATATTGAGATTGCAGAGCACAGATCGCCAAAGTTGAATTGAATGGCATCGGTGGCTCTAGGGAACCTCTGTGCAGGTGCTTAATTTTGTAGTGATGGAACGATGGATGTTGGTTGGGTTGATTTTGGTGCGATGGAACGACGAAGAAGCGGGTGGGTGCCTGTCATTCTGGCCTCTTTGAGGCCGTTTTCCGGTCTCCAGAGACACTACGCCCTTTGAGGGGTCAGCCTGTTGCGGTGTTGGTACAGGTTCACAAGTGCAAAGGCCGCGCAGAGCCACTGGTGATTTTTCCAGATGCCCCGGTAACGAACTTTGGTAAAACCGAAGATACGCTTCAGGACGCGAAAAGGATGCTCGACCTTGGCTCTCACGCGGGCCTTGGTGGTGTTCTTGCGCTTGGCCTCTTCATCGACATAGTCCTTGTATTTCGTCCGACGCGAAGTCATGTCCTGCGCCTTGGGCGCGGCTTCATGAATCGCCTTGGTCTGGCCCTGATAGCCGCCATCGCCCCATACCTTGCGCTCTTCGCCGTGCAACAAGTCGGACAACATATGTTTGTCTGCCACGCTGGCCGCTGAGGTACATACCGAATGAACTACCGTTTCTCTGCTGTCCACGCCGATGTGCGCATTGGCCCCGAAATACCACTGATTGCCCTTCTTCACTTGATGCATCTCGGGGTCGCGCGTGCCGCTGGAGTTCTTGGTCGACGAGGGCGCGTGGATAATCGTCGCGTCCACGATGGTGCCCGTCGCGATGCGGATGCCCTTCGTTTTCAGGTAGCGATTCACCGTGTCCAGCATTTGACCGCATAGATCGTGCTTTTCCAGCAAGTGGCGAAAGCGAAGGATCGTTGTTTCATCCGGCGCGGCGGCTACGCCCAGATGCACTCCTGCAAAGCGCTGCAGCAGCGGCGAATCATAGAAGGCTTCCTCCATCCCGGGATCGGAAAAACCAAACACTGCTGCAAAAAGTAAGTCCGCAGCATAATCGCCAGGCCCACCGGCTGCCGGCCTGGGGATAAAAAGGCTCGACCAGCGCCAGCAGTTCAGACCAGGGAATCACTTGATTCATCTGGTCAAGAAACAGCTCCCGCTTGCTCTTGCGACCATACTTCGCAAAACTCATCTGCGATGCCAGTGTCTGCTGAAAACGCGCCATTCGCTTCATACTTATAGTTTATTCAAAGATGACGCGGGTTGCAGACTTGTGCAGAGGTTCCTTAGCTCGCCGTGGTCAAATTTGCCCCATCCCGGTTTCTGTTCCGCCGGCAGTGGTTTCAACTTTGAGCCCCCTTTCGCGAGCACGAGTTCGTAAACGGGCTGCAGCATGGATTCGTAATGAACGCGAAGCTTGAAGCGGTCGGCGAGAAGCGATTGCAGCATGCCGCGAGTGAACTGCTCCTGCTCCTTGCCAGAGAGTTTTTGCATTGCCGCGACGGTGTCGTCGTCCGCCTTGGCTTCGACGTCGAACCTATCCTTGTCAGCCCATGCCGGCAATCCCGGTGGATAATCCTGGAACGATCGAACCTGATAGGCGTTATAGATCAATCCCCACAGTGTGGAGCAGACTGCCGTGTAACGGCCTGGAGGTCCACCGTAAGTGGTGAAAGAGCAGTCGGGCTTGGCGAGCTTCACGGAGGCAACTTCAAAGGATGGTTTCTTGGCCTGCGGGTTCTGCGACGTTGGAGCGCTGGCCTGTCCCCATGTTGAGGCCGCCATTGCTGCCGCAACTATCAAGCAAAGCAGACTCTTTCCTGCTGAGGTCATCAGCGGAGTCACGCGCCGGGTCATCGTAGGAACCAGTCCTTTCTGGATTGCGCCTCTCTGGAACGCGGCAATAGGTTAGTTCTCCGAAGGCTTCTCGGCGTGATCGACGACCAATGTGTCGACCGGGCCGCGCGTGGATTCTAGCTTTAAACCGAGCTGCTCTTCGAGTGCGGTGAAGAGGGTGGGACCGGCATCGGCTGTGCCTTGCCGATCATCGGGCGTCCAGGTGAGCGTGATGTCGTATTTGCCGGTGAGGCCGGTTTTATCTACGACAACTTTGTCGAGCCCATCCGATAGACAAAATGCAAGCCTGTCGATGGGACCTGCTTGCAATTGAATGCGCCCGTTACCCCATGAACTGCCTTTCTGTTTCGCGTCCGCCGGCAATGGCTTCAACTTAGAGCCGCCCTTGGCGATGACGAGCGCGTAGATTGGCCGGTCCCTGGTTTCAGTGTGGACGCGGAGCTTGAAGCGGTCGGCAAGCAGCGCCTGCAACATGAATTGAATCTGCTTTTGCTTGTCCTCGCCCGGGAGCTTCTGCAAGGCCGCGATGGTGTCGTCATCCATTTTGGCGTCGATATCATACGTCGCCGTCTGCGCCCAGCCTGGCAATCCCGGAATGTTTGTGTCATTTGGCCTCAGGTCGTAGGCGTTATACATGAGCCCCCATAACGTGACGCAGTGATGCGCAATGCGGCCCGTAGATCCGCTCATCTGCATGCCGGGGCAGCCCGGTTGAGAAGGCTTGACGGAGACGACATCATAGACGAGCGATTTATTGGGCGCGTCCTGCGGTGAGCCATTGCCTGACTGCGAAAGCGCCGGCGTTGCGAGGGCTGCCGATAGGAATAGAAGCGTTGCGGTTGAAATAGACTTTGTTGCCACACGTTCGGTAAGCTTCACGTTCTTGCCTTCCTTGAGCCGCGTCGGTCCGCTTTGCACGGATCGACGCCGGCGCTCCATTGGCCCGGTCTGGACGTTGCGAAGGCGAACGCCAGGATGCAGCATACGCAGCAACGATTCACGACCGGAATCGAGGGCCCACTGCTGGAAGAGGTATTTTACTGCTTGGGTGCGCCGAGAGATTCGTGATCTCGGGAAAACATTCCCGCAGGGGCTAAAGCCCGCGATTTAATTGGCGATTTGCGGGACGACTGAAGCCGTGCCCTGACGCTTTGCGGCCATTCAGAGGTTCACTAATCGTTTGGGAAGGACTCGGGTTCGTCGAAGAACAGCCGCAGATCCTTCGACTCACCACCCCCAAACTGAAAGACGTTTGGGGCCCCGTTCGCTCAGGATGACAGTGATTATCTTGATGCGAATTTCAGGGAAGGGGCGCTAGTCGTTAGGGAACGGCTCGGGTTTGAGTGCGCCGTCGCGCTGCTTGACGAGCATTTGCACTTTGCCTTCGGCAGCGTCCAGCTCCTGCTTACATGCTGCCGACAGGCCAACGCCCTCTTCAAAGAGCTTGAGCGAGTCTTCCAGCGCGAGATCGCCTTTTTCCAACTGATCGACGATCGTTTCGAGTTTCTTGAGGGAATCTTCAAAAGATGGCATTCGTATGACTCCAAGGGGCCCCTAGAACTGGTTGCACAAACGCCACCGGGGCGGCGATGCATCCCGCAGGGGTTGAAACCCCCGCCATTCACGCACATGATGTGGCCCGGCTGAAGCCGTGCCCTTGTTACAAGACCATTTATGCAACCAGTTCCAGGGCTAAATAACAGGCCCTAGCCTTGCGGCTGCGCGCCGGCTATGACTTCGGCGGCTACGTTGAAAAGTCCGAAGGGGGCGCTGACCTGCACGCCCTGCACAAACGGGCGCACGGCTTCAAGCATCTCGCGGGCGATGGCGATGCCCTCGCTGTGCGCGCCTTCGGGGGAATCGGCCTGCGCCATGCGCAGCATGATCTCCTCAGGCATGGCGACGCGCAGATCGTTCTTCATATATTCGGCGTTGCGCAGGCTGATGAGCGGCCAGATGCTGGCGATGATGGGGATGCGGTGATCCTTGATGCGCTCGATGAAGTTCTCAAGCAGGCGCATGTCAAAGACGGGCTGAGTGATGGCGTACTCCGCGCCGGCCTCGACTTTGTAGGCAAAGCGGCGCACCTCGTTGTCGATATCGGGCGCGCCGGGGTTGGCGACGACGCCGACGGAGAAGTTGCCGCTGGAGCCGATGGCGTTGGAGCCGATATCGAGG
>CAYZVG010000019.1:0-18477 GCA_964481595.1 uncultured Occallatibacter sp.
CCATTTCGCCGGATTTGTGATGCTGATGGCATCACTGTCGATCCCCGCCTGCGGGGCGGCTCCCGCATCTGTGTCTGGATTGGTGCGCGATTCGGCCGGCATTCCGCAAATCGGCGCGCGGGTTCAGTTGCTCCGCCCCGATCTCACCGTCGTAGCCACCGTCTTGACCAACGGCAACGGACACTTCAATTTCAACTCCGTCCTGCCGGGCCGCTACGCCGTGAAGGCGATGGGCGAGATGTACCTGCCCTCGCTTCGTGAAGACGTGCGCGTCCGCACCGCGACGATCGTCAATCTCACTCTCAATACGCTGTACGAAGTGGTTCAGTGGCTTCCCTCCGAGCCGCGCTCCGCCAGTTCCCCAGGCGATGACTGGAAGTGGACGCTGCGTTCGGCTGCCAACCGGCCCTTGCTGCGCTGGCTTCAGGATGGCCCGCTGGTCGTAGTCTCCGACGGCTCTGGATCGGCGCCCAGGCTCAAAGCGCGCCTCATCGCCACCGGGCAGGCAGGAACCTTCGGCGAGAGCGGCGAGCGCTTCTCCGCGGCCGTTGAGGACACGCCGTCCGATAGCCGCGAACTGCTGGCGCGGGTTGACTTTGCGCCCGACTCCGATGCGGGAATGGAGTCCATGCTCGGCTTCCGTCAGGATCTTGGCTTTGCCGGCTCGGTGCAGTCTGTGGCCGCGGTTTCCATGCATCCTGAGGTCGACGGTCCCGCCGGCCAGCAGGGCCTTGAAGAAGCAGTTTTCCGCACTGCGGAGACCATACGGCTTGGCGATGAGTTCGACATCGAAGCCGGTTCTACTGAGATCATCGGCCGCTTCGCCGATCAGTCCGCCGACACCGTGGTTCTTGGCCTGCCCAACGCTTCTGTAGCCTGGCATGGCGGCGACACCACCGTGGGCTATCGCGTGGCCACCATGACCACCAATCCCGCCGCCAGCGATGAGACCGAGGCTGGCGCTTGGATGCCTGCGCTCGCCGTCCGCAGCGGCAAACTGGTGATCGAGCACGGCCTGCATCAGGAGATCGCCTGGCAGCGGATTACCAATACCTCTGAAATGGCGGTTGTGGTCTTCGCGGACAACATGCGCAATCCGGTAGTTGAGGCGATGGGCAACATGGCCAACGCGCAGGCCGGCAGCGCTCTTTATGACACGGCCTCTGGCATTATGCGCGCCGCCGGGCCCGGTTTCTCCACCTTGGGCGTAGCGGCCAGCATGCAGCATGACCTGCCGCATGGCAATCAGATCCGCGTTAGCTATGCCAACGGTACGGCGCTGGTGATGCCGGCGCTGCCGCGCGCCATGGCCGCCAGCGATGTTCTGGCTGCTGTGCGCGCCCGCCGCTCGCAAACCTACGCCATCTCCCTCTCGGGCACGCTTGAGGGTACAGGAACTACCTGGCATGCAAGCTACCGCTGGCAACCAGACGATACAGTCACTGAAGTGGCGCCCTACGCCCTGGATGCCCGCGAACCATACATGAATCTGAACCTGCGGCAGGTTATCCGCCCAGCCCGCGACGGAGTGGGCGGCTTTGAAGCCCTGCTCGATGTGCAGAACCTGCTTGCGCAGGGATATCGCCCTTACATAGTCAACGACGGTTCGGTGTTAATCTTTGCCCAGCAGCAGCGCGGCATCCGTGGCGGCCTCGCCTTCACCTTCTAGTTTTTCTGTATTTCTCCTTCTCCACATTTGCAACCATCGGAATCCATCATGGACGGACGGAGATGACCATTCGCAGATCGAGCGCACTTGCTCTTGCTGTCTTTTTTCTTGCCCTCTTCCTCAATTACTCAAACACACCCGCGACGGCGCAGACGTCCGCTTCCTCCGCGCATAGCAGCCCTCCAGCCGGCAACTCCGCAAAAGACGATCTCGTCAGCGGATTCCAGACCCCGCCCAATGGCGCGCGCCCCCGTGTCTGGTGGCACTGGATGAACGGCAACATCTCCCAGGAAGGCATCAAGCTCGATCTCGACTGGATGCACTCGGTCGGCCTCGGCGGAGTCACCATCTTCGAGGGCGCAGTCTCTACGCCGCAGGTAGTGCCCCAGCGGCTGATCTACATGACCCCGCCGTGGAAGCAGGCCTTCAACTACGCCGTAACCGAGGCGCGAGGCATGGGCTTGGAAGTCGCCATCGCAAGCTCGCCCGGATGGAGCGAAACCGGCGGCCCGTGGGTTCCCGCCTCCCAAGGCATGAAGAAGATGGTGTGGAGCGCCACGCGCGTTCAGGGCGGCCAGCCCTACACCGGACTCCTTGCGCACCCTCCGCAAGTCGATGGCACATTTCAGAATCTTGCTGCTCCGTCGCCGCGCGGTGCTGACGGCAAGCCCGCGCCGCTGCCCGAGTTCTATACCGATGTCGCCGTCATCGCCTACAAGATTCCCGGCAGCGACAAGTCGCAGACGGAGTTGAGTCCCCAAGTCACTTCCAGCGGCGGCCAGGCCAACGTGCCTGCGTTGTCAGATGGCGACGTAAACACCGTAGCGCTCGACTTGCCCTCTTCTCCGCAAGGTGGCGAGTCGTGGGTGCAATTCGATTATGAAAAGCCGCAGAGCATTCAGGCGGTTACGCTGGCCTCGTTCGACGGATTGAACGGAGTCTTCGATGCCGCCGGCAGCAACGCAACGCCCTGCGGCGATAGCTCTCCGTGTGTTGAAGCAAGCGACGACGGCACGGACTTCCGCAAGATTGCCGAGATCCCTTCAAGCAGCATCGTCGAGCGCACCGCAGCATTCGACGCGGTCACTGCGCGTTCCTTCCGCATCGTTTTTCCCAGCGGCCAAGCGCACCAGCGCATCACGGAGCTGGTGCTCGCCAGCGGCGCGCGCGTCAACGAGTTTGAAAAGCGCGCGGGATACTCAAGCGCCCGCGACTACTACGCCATCGCCGATCCAAAAGTCGCTCCCGAGTTCATCGTTCCGCGCCAGGACGTCATCGACCTAACCGCGATGATGAAGCCCGACGGCTCGCTCGACTGGACGCCGCCTGCCGGCAATTGGATGGTGCTGCGCATCGGCTCCTCGCTCACCGGGCATCTCAACGGACCTGCCCCGGCTGAGGCTACGGGCCTTGAAGTCGACAAGTTCAACAGCGAGTATGTGAAGAATTACGTCGATGGATATTTGAAGATGTATGCCGATACAGTTGGCGCGGACAAGATCGGCAAAGACGGAATCTCGTTCCTGCTCACCGACAGCATTGAGGTAGGTCCGCAAAACTGGACCGACAACATGCTCGATGAGTTTAAGAAGCGCCGCGGCTACGATGCACGCCCCTGGCTGCCTGCGCTCACCGGCGTCGTGCTCGGCAGCACGGCAGGCACCGATCGTTTTCTCTGGGACTTCCGCCGCACCATCGGCCAGCTGCTTGCCGAGAATCACTACGGCACAATCGCCAGCGAACTGCACGCGCACGGCATGGGCTACTACAGTGAGGCGCTCGAGTATCATCGCCCTTCGCTCGGCGACGACATGGAGATGCGCAGCAAAGCCGACGTGCCCATGGGAGCAATGTGGACGTGGGCCGGCAGGTCCGGCCCGGACATCGACTACATCGCCGATCTGCGCGGAGCAGCTTCGGTCGCCCACATTTACGGGCAGAATCTGGTTGGCGCGGAGTCCATGACATCGACTGGCCCGGCGTGGTCCTTCTCGCCCAACTCGCTCAAGAAAGTCGCCGATCTCGAATTCGCGCTGGGCGTCAACCGCTTTCAGATTCACGAGTCGTCTCATCAACCGCTGCCCGACATGGCGCCAGGGCTTACTCTCGGCCCCTACGGTCTGTGGTTCAATCGCAACGATACCTGGGCCGGCGAAGCAGGGCCGTGGGTCAACTACCTCGCGCGCTGCTCCTATCTGCTGCAGCAGGGCCGCTTCAACGCAGACGTCGCGTACTTCTACGGCGAAGAGGGACCGCTGACCGGCGTCTTCGGTTGGAGTCCGCAGCAGGATGCGCCCCAGGGTTACGGCTTTGACTTCGTCAACAGCGACGTAATTCTCAATCAGCTCTCGTTCAAGGATGGCCGGCTCGTTACTCCCGGCGGCGCAAGTTACCGCATCCTCTATCTCGGCGGAAGAAGCCGTCGCATCACCGTGCCGGTGCTTGAGAAGATTCGCGACCTGGTTCGCCAGGGCGCAATCGTTGTTGGCGACAAGCCCATTGACTCGCCCAGCCTAGCCGACGACCAGAACAGATTTGCCTGGCTTGCCGGCCGCATCTGGGGCAGGGGAACGCCGCCCGCAGGCACCGTGCGCACTGTTGGCAAAGGCCGCGTCTACGTCGGCATGTCGGCCAACGATGTTCTCAAGGTGCTCAACGTGAGCCAGGACTTCGATTACTCCAAGCCCGATCCAAGCGTCTCGCTCATGTTCGTGCATCGCACGCTCGGCGATGGCGACATCTACTTTGTCAGCAACCGCAGCGGCAGCGATGAGAGCGTCGATGCGCTCTTCCGCATCGAAGGCAAAGCGCCTGAGCTGTGGGATGCGGCTACCGGCGCAATCAAACCGCTCGCGTACTCCATCGCCAACGGCAGCACCACCGTTCCGCTCAAGCTCGATCCCTGGGGCTCGGCGTTCGTTGTCTTCCGCAAGCCTGCAACCGCGCCCTCGCTCAGTCTTCCTGAGCCTGCCGAGATTGAGCTTCCCGGATTGACCGATGCGCTCAACCATCACTGGAGCGTGAGCTTTCAGCCCGGACGTGGCGCGCCTGAATCAGCCGACTTCGACAGTCTCGCTTCGTGGAGCGAAAGCGCCATCGACGGCATCAAGTATTTTTCCGGCACCGCAACCTATACCAAGACAATCGATATTCCCGCCGTCGCACTCACTCCCGGCGCGCACTACTTGCTCGACCTCGGCGATGTGCGCGATCTGGCTGAGGTCGCGGTCAACGGAAACTATCTCGGCATTCTCTGGAAGACGCCATACAAAGCGGACATAACCGCTGCCCTCAAGCCCGGCAACAACGAGATCCTCGTGCAAGTCACCAATCTCTGGGTCAATCGCATCATCGGTGATCAGCAGCCTTACGCGGTTCGCAAGTACACATTCACTGATTTCGCTCCGTACAAAGCCGATTCGCCGCTGCTCCCGTCAGGCCTGCTCGGCCCTGTCCGGATCACGTCGTCTTCGCCGCAATAGTCCGCCCGCATCAAGCCTTGGCCTCCGTCAAGGCTTGGGCGGCCTGGATTTCAATTCCAGAACTTGCTGAAAAATTCACTTGCAATGCGCAAGTAAAATCGGAAACAATCGCAAAACGGCATTTCCCCAGGCTGCTCCACGCGTCATGCAGGGCCGCCCATTTGCCGCAAACTCAATCAGCAGCAGGAGGCCTGCACAATGAGCAGTGTGCGAGTTCTCGTAGGCACGCGCAAAGGCGCGTTCATCCTTAGCGCCGACGGCAAACGCAAAGACTGGACGGTCAGCGGTCCGTTCTTTTCAGGTTGGGAGATCTACCATCTCAAGGGTTCCGCCATCGATCCAAATCGCATTTACGTTTCGCAATCCAGCGGCTGGTTCGGACAACTCATCCAGCGCTCCGACGATGGCGGCAGCACCTGGATTCAGCCCGGCGCAGCGCCCGGAGAAGCGGCCAGCGGATGGCCTCCCAAGATCGGCAACAGGTTTGTCTACGATCAGTCGCCTGAAACCGGCAAGCCGCTCACCACGCACCAGTGGTACGACGGCACGCAGCATCCCTGGGAGTTCAAGCGCGTCTGGCACATCGAGCCCTCGCTCACCGATCCCGACACAGTGTATGCCGGCGTTGAAGATGCAGCGCTCTTTAAGTCGACCGATGGCGGCGAGAGCTGGCACGAGCTCTCTGGCCTGCGCGGCCACGGCACGGGCCCGCAATGGCAGCCCGGCGCAGGCGGAATGTGTCTGCACACCGTGATTCTCGACCCCGCCGATCCCCAGCGAATTTACATCGCCATCTCCGCCGCCGGCGCGTTCCGATCGAGCGATGGCGGAAATACCTGGAAGCCCATCAACAAGGGGCTCCGCTCGCAGTTCATGCCCGATCCAACGGCCGAGGTTGGCCACTGCGTGCATCATGTAGCCATGCACAAAGCGCGCCCCGATGTGCTCTACATGCAAAAGCACTGGGACGTGATGCGCAGCGACGACGCCGGCGAAAACTGGCGCGAGGTCAGCGGCAACCTGCCCACCGATTTCGGCTTCGTCATCGATGTGCACGCGCATGAGCCCGAAACAATTTACGTGGTGCCCATCAAGAGCGACTCCGAGCACTTTGTGCCCGACGGCAAGCTGCGCGTCTTCCGTAGCCGCACCGGCGGCAACGAGTGGGAGCCGCTTGAGAAGGGCCTGCCGCAGAAAGATTGCTACGTGAATGTCCTGCGAGACGCCATGGCCGTCGACTCGCTCGACGAGTGCGGCATCTACTTCGGCACCAGCGGAGGCCAGGTCTACGCTTCACCCGATGGCGGCGATAGTTGGTCGCCGATTGTGCGCGACCTTCCCGGCGTTCTGTCGGTCGAGGTGCAAACACTCGCATGAGCAGTCCGCTGACCGGCAGCCTTTGCGTAAGCGCATCCTCCATCCGCGTCGAGCTGCCGTATCACCTGCGCACTCTTGCCGGCGTTGGCGCTGAGGTTTCTCTTGAGGTCGCCTCGCCCGTTACCCTGGCGCGCGTGCTCGACACGCTTGAGGCGCGTTATCCCATGCTGCGCGGAACCATCCGCGAATTTGAAACCGGGAAGCGCCGCCCTTTTTTGCGTTTCTTTGCCTGCGAACAAGATCTGTCTCACGAGGAGATGGACATCCCGTTGCCCGCTGCGGTGATTGAGGCCCGCGAGCCCTTGCTGATCGTCGGCGCAATCGCCGGTGGATGAGAACCGCGGCAAGCTGAATTCTTGAAGCAGAGTCCGGAGCAACACAGGCCTTTATAGCCGGGGACGTTATCCTAGTTGCTGGAGCCCTTTCATCCCAGCATGAGCGTTTCTCTCTTTTCTCTGGCCTTATTTGCTACTTCGCTCGTAGCGGGCTTTCTTGGCGCAATGACGGGGCTTGGCGGCGGCGTAGTTATCGTTCCCGCGCTTTGTCTTCTGTTCAACGTCGACGTTCACTACGCGCTCGGCGCATCGCTGGTTTCGGTCATCGCCACATCTTCCGGCGCGGCCGCGGCCTTCGTGCGCGAGGGCTACTCCAACATCCGCATCGGCATGTTTCTTGAGGTGGCCACAACGCTCGGCGCATTGCTCGGCGCCTATCTCACCGCCAAAGTTGCCGGCAACTGGATCGGCATCATCTTCGGTGTCGTGCTCTTGTATTCGGCGTGGTCCTCCTTGCATAAAATGCACGATGCGCCACCGGCCGGTCCGCCCGATCCTCTCGCCCTGCGCTTGAATCTCAAAGGCAGCTATCCTGTGGGTGAAGGCCGTCAATCTTACGTCGCCGCGCATGTGCCGCAGGCCTTCGCCATCATGTTCGGCGCGGGCACTCTCTCCGGTCTGCTCGGCATCGGCTCTGGCGCAGTCAAGGTGCTGGCCATGGATGGCGCAATGAAGCTGCCCTTCAAAGTCTCAACCACCACCAGCAATTTTATGATCGGCGTAACCGCGGCCGCCAGCGCCGGCATCTATCTGGCCCGCGGCTACATTCTGCCGTCGCTTACCTGGCCGGTGGTGCTTGGAGTGCTGGCGGGCTCGCTCCTGGGCGCGCGAGCGCTTACCCGCACGCGCGTCAAAACCATCCGTCTTGCGTTTGTGGTGGTCATTGTCGCGCTTGGCATTGAGATGATCTACAACGGCGTTACGGGGAGGCTCTAAATGGCCGAAGAAGCCGAGCACGGACTTGAACAGGCAATGGGGCGCATGTTGCAGATCGGCGTCACCGCTTCCGCGCTTGTCGTGTCAATTGGCGGCATTCTCTATCTGGCGCAAACGCGCGGAGCGCGGCCCAGCTACCAGCATTTTCAGTCTGCCACGGCTCAGCTCACCACCGTGCATGGCATTGTGGCGCAGGCTCTAAGCCTTAACCCCGCGGGCATCGTCGAGTTTGGCATTCTGTTGCTCATTGCCACGCCCATCTGCCGTGTCCTGTTCGGCGTCGTTGGCTTCGCGATGCTGCGCGACCGGCTTTACACCGCTATCAGCGCAATCGTTCTTGTGATTCTGTTGTTCAGCTTCATTACCAGCCGCTGAGCGCTGCGGTTTTCCGCTACTGCTCGTCCTTGCCCGGCCGCATCATCAGTTCGCGGATTGCCTCGTGGGGGTTCTTGCCCTCGTTTAAAATCAGTTCCATCTGCGTGGTGATCGGCATTTCAACGTCGCACCGCCGCGCCAGCTCCAGCGCCGCGCGCGTTGTGTGTACGCCTTCCGCCACTTTGCCGCCCAGGCTCTCCAGAATCTCCGGCAGCTTGCGTCCCTGGCCCAGCGCCGCGCCCACGGTGCGGTTGCGGCTCAGCGTGCCCGTGCAGGTCAGCACCAGGTCGCCCACGCCGGAAAGGCCAGCCAGAGTCTCGCGCCGCGCTCCGCACGCCACTGCCAGACGCGTAATCTCCGCAATGCCGCGCGTAATCAGCGCCGCCGTCGAGTTGTAGCCCAGGCCCATCCCTACGGCCACGCCGGCGGCTATCGCAATCACGTTTTTCAGCGCGCCGCCGAGCTCCACGCCAACCACATCGGCTGAGGTGTAGAGTCGCAGCGTCTCCGACGAAAACTCGTTTTGAATGCGCGCCGCGGTCTCAGCGTTCTCAAAAGCCACGGTAATCGCGGTCGGCTGTCCCTGCGCCACTTCCAGCGCAAAGCTCGGGCCCGACAGCGCGCCAAACTCCATGTTCGACCGGCCCAGTTGCGGCCACGCCTCAATGCCCGAGGAGCTTACCTGCGGCGCATCGTCTTCGGTAAATACTTCCAGATTCGTGTCGCTATTCTTGGCTGCCTTAGCCACTGAAAGCGCCGGTGTGTTGCACGCCTCGAGCGTGGAACAGATCACCTGCGACATGCGCAGGCAGCTTTTGTTCTCAATGCCCTTGGTGGCCGATACAATAATCTGCCCCGGCTTGAAGTGCGGCCGCAGACGCGTGATGGTGCCCCGCAAAAACTCCGACGGAATGACCGAAACCACAATCTCCGCCCGCGACACGGCACTCGCATCCGCGGTTACATCGATTGAACCGTGCAAAGGGAAGCCGGGAAGGAAGAGCGTGTTCTCCCCCGCCGTTGCGATAATGCGCGCCTCCTCGTCGGAGTGGCACCACAGGCATATCTCGTGGCCGCCGTGGCGGCTGAGTGCAAGTGCAATTGAAGTTCCCCAAGCTCCGGAACCAAGAACGGCGATTCTGCTCATTTGTTTTTTGCTGCTCCAATGCGGGATTCTGTGCCGGCCAGCAGGCGGCGAATATTCTGGTGGTGTTTCACGATGATGAGCAGAGACACGCCGCACTCTGCCGCCACGTACAGCGGTGGTCGCGGGCCGCGCACCAGAAACCACGCGAACAACGGAAAGCTCGCCGCCCCCAGAATCGAAGCCACCGAAACGTAGCGGGTGATAAACAGAACCACCGCGAACAGCGTGATCGAAGCCAGCGCTCCCAGCGGCGCGGCAACCAGAAACACGCCGAACGCCGTGGACACGCCCTTGCCGCCGCGAAACTTAAGCCAGATGGGAAACATGTGGCCCAGCACCGCGCAAAACGCGCCCAGCGCCTCGGCCGTCCGCAGCGGAACCCCCGCCAGCAGCACTGCGCCCAGCGCGCCGCCCAACCACACGGACGCGCAGCCCTTCAGCACGTCCAGCGCAAAGGTGGCAGCGCCCAGGCCTTTGCCGCCCGAGCGCAGCACGTTTGTCGCTCCAATGTTTCCGCTGCCGATGGCGCGAATATCCTCGTGCCGAAAAAAACGCATCAGCAGGTATCCCGTCGGGATCGACCCGAAAAGATAAGCGAGAACTGCAATCAGGAGAGTTCCAACGACCATGTCGATTGAGAGTTTAGCAGGTGAGGCGGCGTATAGAGTGGCGCATTGTGCTCACGTCCGGGCAGGCCCGCTATTTCTGTGTAATCGCCAGCCGCGCCGACCGCACCTCGGCCGCCAGCACCTGCAGAACCTTCACCATCAGCCCTGTTTCCGACTGCATCAAGGTCTGAAAGTCCTTCTGGGTGATAAACCCAACCCGCGCGCCCTTGTGCGCAACTGCCGACAGCGAATAAGGCTGGTTGCCGATCAGCCCCGGAAGCCCCAACAACGACCCCGCCGTGGCCTCGCACGAAAACAAGCTGCGATGATCCTCGGAGTCCATGGAGATGGTCGCATTTCCCTCCCACAGGATATGAAGACCCTTCGGACTGTCTCCCTGATGAAACAGAACCAGGTCTTCGTAGCAAAGGAGCGGCGAGGTATGCTTCTCCAGTGCCTGCAGAAGGCTGGCATCGGCTTGAAACGCTGTTGGATCGAGATGCAAGTCAACACCCTTCCAGGGAAGGAATCACAGTTCCGGTGAGATTCCGGAAAAGAGGAACAAGCAAGATAATGACATCTGGAGTTACTCGGGAATTGTGATGCATATCACTAACTCTTGGTCACGCGAGCGCCCTATTCGGCCTCCGCCGCAGCTACGCGCTCTTTCAGGACCTCTATCGCGCGCTCCAGGTGAACTCCGCGGGAGCCCTTGACGAGCACCACGTCGCCCTTGGCCAGATTCCTAGCCAACCATTCTCCAGCCGCTTCAGCGTTGGGCAAAAACACGGCACTCACGCCCCCGGCGCATGCGGCCGTAGCCAGGTGCTCCGCGTTGCCTTGCACGCCGGCCACCAAGTCCAGGCCCGCTTCCGCCGCCGCGCGTCCGCATTCTGCGTGCAGCGCAGGCCCGTGCTCGCCCTGCTCCAGCATCTCGCCCGCCACCAGAATGCGCCGCCGCGCCGGCCGCGCCGCTAGCGTGCGGATCATCGAGCGCAACGCCTCGGGGTTTGAGTTGTAGGAGTCGTTCAGAATTGTCGCGCCGCCAATCTCCAGCACTTGCCCGCGCTTGTCTCCGGCCGTCAGCCGCTCCAGCGCCGCAACCGCCGCGTCAAACTCCGCTCCGGCTTCCAGCGCAACCGCCAGACCCGCCATGGCGTTGGTGGCGTTGTGCGCTCCCAGCAGTTGCATCGTCATGTTGCCTTCGCGCTCACCGGCGCGAAAGCGCACGTGCAGCCCGGCAGCATCTTCGCACACTGCGAGAATCTGCGGATCGGCGCACGGGCCCTCGCCAAAATACACCACGCGGCCGTTAAAACCGCGTCCAAACTGCGAAACGTAAGGATCGATGCAGTTCAAAAACGCCACGCCATTTTCGGGCAGCGCTGCCACCAACTCATATTTGGCGCGGGCAATGCCTGCCTGGCCCTCGGCAAAATTCTCAATGTGCGCCGTGCCCACGTTGGTCACCAGACCCCAGTCCGGCCCGGCAATGCGCGCCAGCGCGGCAATCTCGCCGGTGTGGTTCATGCCCATCTCTACCACCGCGATCTCGTGCTCCGGCTCCAGCCGCAGCAGTTGCAGTGGCAGCCCAAATCCGTTATTCAAATTTCCCTGGGACTTGAGCACGTTGAACTTTGTCGCCAGCGCCGCCGCCACAGCTTCCTTGGTCGTGGTCTTTCCCGCCGAGCCGGTAATGGCCACCACGCGCCGGCCCCATTGCCGCCGCACATGCCCGGCCAGCGCCTGCAGCGCCAGCAGCGGATCTTCGGCAATCAGCAGCGGCACGGCCAGCACCGCGTCAGAGAGCCCTGCCACGCGCGCCCGCGAAACCACCGCCGCCGCCGCGCCGCGCTCGATCGCTGCCGCAACAAAATCGTGGCCGTCCAGGCGTTCGCCGCGCACTGCAAAAAACAGGTCGCCCGGGCCGGCCGTCCGCGAGTCGATCGAGTATCCGGTAATCCCAATGCCGCCCGCGTTGGCAATCGATGCCGGCGCTTCCAGCACCGCGCCCGCGCCAATGGCCGCCTCTGCAAGCGTAAGTTTCATTGCTCCTTACCTTCCTTGATCCTTGCGCCTGCCGCGTTCGCTATAAACGCGACCTCTCATTCAGTACGGCCAGAGCCGTTTCGGCGTCGTCGAATGGGATTGTACGCCCGTTCAGGATCTGTTCCTTTTCGTGGCCCTTGCCGGCGATCAAAACCACATCGCCCTCCGCCGCAGTTTCAAGCGCCAGCCGGATCGCCGCAGCCCTGTCCGGCTCGACTGTGTACTTTACTCCGCTTGCCTTCAATCCCGGCTCAATCTCGCCCAGAATAGCCAGCGGTTCTTCCGTCCGCGGATTGTCGCTTGTCGCCATCACGTAGTCGCTGCCTTCGCCCGCGGCCAAGCCCATCTTGGGCCGCTTGGTGCGGTCGCGGTCTCCTCCGCAGCCAAACACGGTAATCACGCGTTTGCCCGTCTCTGCAGTCATCTGCCGTGCCAGAGCCGTCAAGTTCCGCAGCGCATCGTCGGTATGCGCGTAGTCCACAATCACGGTAAAGTTCTGCCCCGCATCCACTGCCTGAAAGCGCCCCGGAACCGGCTTGAGCGTAGGCACTGCCGCCACCAGTTCGTCGAACGCCACTCCGCGCGCATGAGCCGCCGTCAGCGCCGCCAGCAGATTCAGAATGTTCACTTCGCCCGCCAGCCGCGATGTCACCTCCGCCTTGCCCGCAGGAGTTTCAAGCTCAATGCGCGCGCCCGCAGGCGTCAGCGTGTAGCTTGCCGCGCGCCACTCGCCCTGCCCAATGCCGTACAGGCGAACCTCCGCGCCAGCCCGCCGCGCCGCCGCGGCCAGTGGCCTTGCGCGATCGTCGTGCGCGTTAATCACCGCTACGCGCGGGGCAGGGTACACCGTGCCGTCAAACAGCAACCGCTTGGCCGCAAAATACTTTTCCATCGTCTGGTGATAGTCCAGATGATCGCGCGTCAAGTTTGTAAACACGGCCACGTCAAACTGGATTCCCGCCGCGCGGCCCTGGTCCAGAGCGTGGCTTGAAACCTCGGTCACCAGCTCCGTAGCTCCCAGCGCTTCGCCTTCGGCCATCAGCTCGTACAGGTCGCGCGGCTCCGGCGTGGTGTGGATCGACGGCCTCACCTCTCCGGCAACGTGATACTCGATGGTGCCCACCATCACCGTCTTGCGCGTCGCCGCGTTCAGCAGCGCCTCAGTCAAATACGCGGTCGTCGTCTTTCCGTTTGTGCCGGTAATTCCTGTAGCGCTCAGCTTTCGTTCGGGATGACCGAAGAATGCCGCCGCGGCCTCTGCCAGCGCGCGCCGCCCGTGTTCCACCTCAAGCACCGGCATCCCGGCTTCGTACACCGTCAGGTGGTCGAAGGCTTGCGCGGAGTCGGTAATTACGCCCAGCGCCCCGGCCGCGATGGCCTTTTCAAGGTAGCGATTTCCGTCTGTCGTGCCGCCCTTCATGGCGACAAATACCGCGCCCGGTTTTACCCTGCGCGAGTCATATTCCACGCCCGTAACAGCAGCATCCGAGCTTCCGCTTGCGCCAACCGCAGTGATTTCCGTAATCAGTTCATTCCAATTCATATCGATATTGATTGTAGTTTGTTGAGCAGGGAGAGGCAGGGAACAGGGAACAGGGAACAGGGAACAGGGAACAGAAAAAGACAGACACTCGCGGGGGAAGCTAGTTCCAACACGTCCAAGCTAGAAGCTAGAAGCTAGAAGCTAGAAGCTGAGAGCTGAGAGCTGAAAGCTGCCTTACCGCCCGCAGCGCACCACAATCCGCGTTCCCGCCGGAACCATTGTTCCCGCGTTCGGCGCTTGCTGGCGTGAGGTGCCCGTACCCACAATCTGCACTTCGAGTCCCACCGCCGCGGCCTGTTCAATCACCTTGCGCACTGGCAGGCCCACCAGCGAGGGCACGCTGATACGCGCAGGCTCGGCGATGGTCACGGTTGTCTGTCGCGGCCCGCTCGCAGCCGTTGGCGCAGCAGGAGCAGCCGTCTTTGCACCCTGCTGCTGCGCTGCATTTGCAGGCTGGCTGGCCGGTGCGGCAGGCGCTGGCGCATTGCGCAGTGGATCGTCGCTGGGCAGGTCGTTAGCCGCTTCATAAAGCGCCTGAATCTGTCCCTGGTCCGCATCCATGTCGTCTTCCTTGACGGGCTTATCGTCCTTCGCCGGCTTTGTCGGCCGCAGATCGATGTCGTGCGCCACGCCCAGATACTCCAGCACCTGTTGCGCCACCTCGGCAAACACCGGCGCTGAAACGCTGGCCCCGTAGTACGAGCCTTTCGGCGAATCCATAATCACCGCAACCGCGATTACGGGATTGTTGACCGGCGCAAAGCCCGCGAACGAAGCAATGTGCATCGTCTTCGAATAGGTGTGCGTGGCCGGATCGATCTTTTGCGCGGTCCCGGTCTTGCCGCCAGAGGAGTAGCCGTTCAGTTGCGCCTCTTTGCCGGTGCCAAACAGCACCACGCCCTCCATCATCTTGCGCATCTCGGCCGCGGTGAGCGTCGCAATCACGCGGTGTGCGCCGTCGGGCAGGGGATTGGGCAGATCCTCGCCCGCCTTGAACGGCTGCGCTTGCGCCTGCGCGCCGGGCTTCTGGCTGGCGTCCGCGGGGGTAATCGCGTTAGGCAAAAGAATGTGCGGAGGCAGATAAACTCCGCCATTCGCAATCGTCGAAACCATGGTGACAAGCTGCACCGGCGTCACGGCTACTTCCTGGCCCATCGCAATGGAGCCAATCGACGAGCCGCCCCAGCGGTTCACAGGCCGCAGCAGTCCGCGCGTCTCGCCCGGCAGCTCCACGCCGGTGCGCGCGCCAAATCCAAACGCGCGAATGTATTGGTAAAACTTGTCGGGCCCCACCTTCAGCGCCAGCTTCACGGCCGCCACGTCGCTTGAGTGTTCCAGTGCCTCAGTAACGGTCACAGTGCCCAGCCCGCGGTCGCTCTTGTCGTCGTGGATCACGCGGCCGGCCAGCGTAATCTGGCCGCCCTGGCAGTCGATCTTGTCGTCCGGCGTAACCACGTGCTGATCGAGCGCCGTCGAGTAAGTCACCAGCTTGAACGTCGACCCCGGCTCGTACACATCGCTCACCGCGTGGTCGCGCAGCAGGTCGGGCGTTGTATGGCGAAAGTTGTTGGGGTTAAACGTGGGCCTGATCGCCAGCGCAAGTATTTGCCCGCTGTGTACGTCCTGCACCACCACCGTGCCGTTGAGCGCCTGCGTCTTCTCCATCGCGTGATCCAGCGCCGTTTCGGCCATAAACTGGATATTCTCGTCGATGGTCAAAGCCATGTTGCGGCCCGGCGCGGGCTCCTGCTCGCTCGAGCCCAGCACCTGCCGCCGCGCGTCCATCGCCGTGTACATCTCGCCGGGAGCGCCGTGCAGTTGCGCGTCAAACTTCTCTTCCAGTCCACCCAGACCGTTATCGTCGGCGCCCACAAAGCCCAGCACCTGCGCCGCAATATCGTTGTCGGGATAAAAGCGCTGGAACTCCTTCTGGAAGAAGATGCCCTTCATGTTCAGCGCATGGATGCGCGTCGACACATCCGGCGACACGCGCCGCGCAATCCACGCAAAGTTCTTGCCCGCGTTCAGCCGCGCGGCAATCTCGCTCTCGGTGGTGCGGGTATCTTCCGGGTCGGTGTGGACGATGGCGGCCAGCGTGTGCGCCGCGGCCTGCTTGTTGTCAATCTGCGCCGGGTCGGCATAGATTGAGTCCACCTGCACGGTCATTGCCAACTCGCGCATGTTGCGGTCATACAGCACGCCGCGCCGCGGAGCTACCTGGAAGGTGCGTCCCTGCTGCCGTTCCGCGCGCCCCGCGTAGTCTTTGTGATGCACGATCTGCAGCCAGAAGAGCCGCACTGCAATGGCGCACACCCACAACGCAAAAAACAGACAAATCGCCCAGAACCGCGCCCGCTTTAAAGGCACAACGCGGGCAGGGCTATTGCGGTTGCGATTGGCTCGAACGCCTGTTGCCTGCATCGGGGGTTCCACGGGTCAGATACCAGCTCTCAGCTTTCAGTTCCTTGCTCCGTCGTGTCGTGCCCACCAGCCTGGATGTATGCAACTAACTCTATCAATACTTTTTCGATATCACGGGCGGAGCAGGGAACTGAAAGCTGAGAGCTGATCTCTGTTGTTACTGCGCCGGCAGAGCCGGTGGCGTCATGCGGGCTTCAATGGGTGTTGCAGCGTCGGGCCGCGCCGCGTCCGGCCTTACTACCTGTCCCGGTTGCGGAGCAGTCAGCCCGTACTGGCGCGCCATGGCGTCAATGCGTCCCGGCTGCGTCAGCTCGGCCTGCGACAACCGCAATTGACGGTTCTCTTCGCGCAAATCGTTCAGGGCCTGTTTCTCATGCTCCACCTGGTAGCCGCTTTCAATCGCGTAGAAGTGCTGCAGCCCGTAGATCATCACCAGTGAGAACAGCACGAACATCGCCGCCGAGAAGATTCGCATCTCGCGCACCCGCACCGGGTCAGGAGCCTTCACCAGCCGCGAGTTGTCAACGTGGTGGACAAAGAACAGTTCCGGGGTGCGCGCGCGGCGTCTACGCAGCGCCTGCTGGGCCATCAGTTCGGCATTGCGCTCGACTGCCCGTGCACCAAAGCCAAGCCCGGCCTCGAAATAAGTTGTCGTCATTGCCGCCATACTGTCCCCTCCTGGCTGCTAGTCTGGAGCTTCTAGCTACGTCCTTCTGAAACTCGCTTCCTGCCGGTCCCTGCACTCTTGATGGGTGCCCCTGGTCTCGATTTTGAGACCAGGGAAAACATGCTCTACACTTCACAGCTAGCGGCTAGTGGCTGTCTTTTCCGCCGCCCTCATCTTTGCGCTGCGTGAACGCGGATTGCGTTCAATCTCTTCTTCTGTTGCCGTCACCGGCTTGCGCGTCAAAATCTCCCAGATTCCGTTGTGTGCTCCCTCGCGCAGACTGTCTTTCGCAATGCGGTCTTCTAAGGAATGAAAGCTGATCACTACGAGTCTTCCTGAGGGCTTAAGCAGCTTCGGTGCGGCCTCAAGCAAGTCTTTGATTTCGTCCAGCTCGCGATTGACGTAGATACGGAGAGCCTGAAAGGTTCTGGTTGCCGGATGAATCGGAGAGTGTTTCATTGCCGGGACGGCTGAGGCTACAATCCGGGCCAACTGCCCCGTCGTTGTAACCGGCCGCCCCCGCACAATGGCTCTGGCGACTGTCCGCGACCTCCTTTCCTCACCGTTCTCGTAAATGAGATTTGCCAGCTCGCGCTCGCTTATCTCGTTTACCACCTGTTCGGCGGTTGGCCCGGATCGCGTGTCCTGCCGCATATCCAACGGCCCGTCCGCCTGAAAACTAAATCCTCTGCGCGCCTCGCCCAACTGCAGGCTGCTCACTCCAAAGTCGGCTAAGATCCCATCCACGCTGCCCGGCTCCAAGTGCTCGCCGATGGTGCTGAAGGCCTCGCCAATCAGCGTGATCTTTGCCGCCTGAGCGCCCAGCTCGTTTGCCACACGGCCCAGCCGGGTCTTCGCCAGCTCCAGCGCCTCCGGGTCCCGATCAAAGCCAATCAAGTGCCCTTCCGGTCCCAGCTTTCCCAAGATCGCCTGCGCGTGTCCTGCCAACCCCAGCGTCGCGTCTACATATGTCCCGCCTGGGCGCACATTCAAAAAGTCAATCGCTTCATTTAAAAGAACCGGCACATGGCGTTCATTCGATTTCGTCATGTGCTCCCCCCTGAGGGGCTTAACTCGCCTTGCGAGGATTCACAATGTCAGACAGCATCTGCAAATCGTCATTGGTGACTTCATCGGCCGCCAGTTGCTGTTTCAAGTTGGCCTCGTTCGCCACTTCCAAATACGTGGTCTTGCCCAGCACCGATACTTCCGCGTCCAGAACTGCTTTCTCCCGCAGAATCTGCGGCAACAGAACCCGGCCCTGGTTGTCCATCTCGACTTCCTGCCCGTAATAGCTGGTCGCGTTCAAATACTTGTTCACTGTGGGGTTCAAGGTTCCAAACTCCATCAGCTTGGCTTCCCGCTTCTCCCACTCGCTCAGTGGCCAAATCTCCGCGGTCTTGCCCGTAGCGCTGGTGATGTAGAAATGGGCCGCGTTCTGCGCCTCCAAAAGCTCCTTGAACGCAGCCGGCAGCTTCAACCGCCCCTTCTCATCGATCTTTGCCGGACGGTTTCCGCGAAACATCTCACTGCCTCTTCGGTCTCCCACTTCCCAAAACCGTCCGTGGGGGCCCATTGCCGATTCCGGTTAGCCAGCCTGATTCTTCAGCCGCTTTCCTGCCGAATCCGCTCTTCCCAGGAGCCAAAAAGCGAGTACACTTGCCTTGGTAATTCGTAAATCCGGTCATCGGTTGGCCACTTTCGACCACTTTTGACCACCACAAGCTGAATAGTACCGCCGTTCTTCTGCTCCGCCAAGTGGAAAATCAGTAAAAACCTTGCGTCTGCCCATATCGGCGCGAAAAATTCCCCTAATGGACGACTCGATTCGCCCAACCACAACATCTTGTGTTGACGACTTCGATTCC
>CAYZVG010000020.1:0-17254 GCA_964481595.1 uncultured Occallatibacter sp.
CCACGCTGACGCAGACGACGCTGGATATTGTGCGCCGGGTTCATGCGCAGGCCGAGTCGCGCGGCGCAATCGGCGTGGTGATCCAGGCTTACCTTTACCGCTCGCAGGCAGACATAGAGCAGTTGCTGGCCGACGGTATCCGCGTGCGGCTATGCAAGGGCGCATACAAAGAGCCGCTCGAAGTGGCCTTTCCGCGCAAACAGGATGTGAATGAGAGTTACTTGCGGCTGGGGCGATTGCTGTTGGAAAGCCCCCTGCACAACGCGCTGGCGACACACGACGAGGCAATCATTACCGCTCTCAAAGCAATTGCACGCGAAGAGAAAATCGACGCGAATCGCTTTGAATTCCAAATGCTTTACGGGATCAAGCGTGACTTGCAGCGGCGGCTGGTGCAAGAAGGTTACAACGTGCGTGTCTACGTGCCCTTCGGTAGCGACTGGTACCCGTACTTTATGCGGAGGCTTGCCGAGCGGCCAGCGAACCTGATGTTTCTTGCCCGCAACTTCTTCCGCTCCTGAGGGGGCGCGCGGCCCTATCGATTCGCGGCTTACCGGCTGCGGCTCAATCGATCAGCGGCTCGATATCGCGTGCGCGGAACTTGGCAGGCAGCGCCCGCATTCTGATGAGGAAGTTGCCTCCGCAGCGGGAACAATGCCAGGGGTAATATCCAAAAGCCGCAAAGACTTTTTGCTGCATAAAGCCAATGCGCGGCTTCCGCCTGAGAAAATCGCCATAACAAGTGGGGCATTTGCCTGGTTCTTTCTTCTCCCCAGTCTCTTCGCCCGCAACGTCCTTCACATTCTCTGAAATCTCGGCTGGCAACGCGCACTCCTCCTCTAACGAATTCAAAAAGCATCTCCGGAACGCGCGCATCCATTTTAAGAGCCGTGCACATTGCCTTCACCGCCGACCCGCAGACCAGGAACCGTCTGCGGAAACCCCGGTTAAGGGAAAGCAACCTGAGTGCGCTCTTTCGGTCTATACCCGTTCCAGAAATGCTTGAGCCGGAATGAAATGGCGTTCGTGCATCCACTTCAAAAAACAACAGACAAACCCGCCCCGCGGCGCAACCAGCCACGCTGGGGCTCGCTTTTGATAGCCGTATCCTACGCCATGAGAACGCATTGCCGAAAACAAAAAGCGTGGAAAACTTGGCGAACAATCGTTAAAACAGTCGAATAAACGCATTTTCCTATTTGAAAAGGGCAAAACTACAAATTGGAGGGGCGTTTTGAGCGCGACGACGCCCCCAATCCAGTCTCGGCAGTCCTCCCGCTCAGCCGGCGAGGCGCGCCAAACCCTGAGCTGCCAGATCGGCAACAGCTTGAGCAAGCGTGGGAGAGGAGTTGAGCGACTCCGGGCGTTCGAGCCTGATGCCAAGTTTCACCGCATATTCGCGGAAAAGGATATCTACGTCGAAGAGAATCTCCACGTGATCGCAGAGGAAGCCGATGGGCTGCAAGATCACAGTCTTCGCGCCTTCAGCGGCAAGCGCGTCGAGCGTGCTTTCGACCGATGGGCCAATCCACTCGCCACCGCTGGCGCCCTGGCTCTGGAAGGCAAACAGCCAGCGCGCGATTTCAGGCACTTGGGCGGCGACCAGTTCGGCGGTGCTGCGGGCATCGGCGGCGTAAGGGTCTGCGCCGGCTCCGGGCCATAGGCGCTTGCCCGATTCCTCCGGCCCGCCCGCGGACGCCGCTTCAACGGTGCGCTTGGGAACCGAGTGCGCGGTAAACAGTACCGGGACCGGCTCACCCACCTGCGACGTGAGCGCGCCGAGCAGTGACCGCAGCCGCTCGGCAAAAGCCTGCGCCAGCAGCGGATGCTGCGCCCAGCCAGGCGTAAAGTCGATGCGCAGACCTGCAGCTTCGGCATCCACCGCTCTGCGATACAAGCCTACGCTAGTGCGGGAGTTCTGCGGGGCCATGCAGATGACCGCGGCCTCCTCAATGCCGTCGGCACGCATTTGCCTGACGACGTCGGGGATGTAGGGCCGCCAGTTGCGCATGCCCACGTAGACCGGCACGGGGTGGCCGGCGGCGGCAAGTTCAAGGCCGACAAGACGCGCCTGTTCCATGGTGATTTCAGTGAGCGGACTGTGGCCGATAAGGCTGTAACGGTGCTGGATCTCGCTAATCACACTCTGGGGCAGCGGGCGGCCGCTGACCACATTGCGCAGGTATTCGGGGATCTGCTCAACGGTGTCGGGGGTTCCATGCGCCAGCAACAATACGGCTTGCCTAGCCATTGGCCGGCTCCTGCTTTGCTTCGGCAATATTGTCCGCTTCGAGACGAAACTCGCGCACCATGCGCACGACGGCCTGCACGTTTTCAACCGGCGTTGTGGGCACAATGCCGTGGCCGAGATTGAAGATGTGGCCGGGCCTTCCGTTGGCTGCGCGCAAAATCTCTTTCACGCGCAGTTCGAGCACTTCGAGCGGAGCAAACAGCGTGATGGGATCGAGATTTCCCTGCACAGCATGGCCATGGCCAACGGCGCGCCAGCCCTGGTCGAGCGGCTGACGCCAGTCGAGGCCGATCACGTCCGCACCGGTTTCTGCCATTGCGCCGAGCAGGCCGGCCGTCTCCACGCCAAAGTAGATGACCGGCACGCCCATGGCCTGCACTGCGCGCACCAGGCGCTTTGAGGCTTCAAAGGCGTAGTCGCGATAGTCGGCAAGCGAAAGCGAACCCACCCAACTGTCGAAGATTTGAATCACGTCAGCACCGGCCTGCACCTGCAGCCGGCAATACTCCGTGAGCACGGTGACAAGCTTGTCGAGCAGGCAGTTCCACGAAATGGAGTCGCCGTACATCATCTGCTTGGTGTGGAGGTAATTGCGCGAGCCGCCGCCCTCAATCATGTAGCTGGCCAGGGTGTAAGGCGCGCCGCAGAATCCGATGATGCCGAGGCGGTCGCGAAAATGCGTGGCCACTTTCTGGATGGCGCGGGCAACGTAGGCGAGATCGCCGGCACGGTCGGTTCGCAGCGCAAGCACATTCTCGGCAGTGCGCACGGGATGATGCACCACCGGGCCCTCCCCCGCCTGAAATTCAAAGGGGAGGCCCATGGGTTCGAGGGGCAGCAACAGATCGGCAAAGATGATGGCCGCATCCACGCCAAGCTTTTCCGCCGCGGTGATGGTAACTTCAGCGGCCAGATCGGGCTGCTTGCAGATTTCCACCAGCGTGTGGTGCTTGCGGACGTCGCGGTACTCCTGCATGTAGCGACCGGCCTGGCGCAGAAACCATACCGGTGTGCGATCGACCGGACGGCGCAGACAGGCGCGCACAAAACGGCTGCCATCGAGGATTGTGTCTTGGGAGTCTCCGGTTGCGGCCGGGTTCAGCTTTGGGGAATTCATATTTGTTTTGATTTTACCGGGCCAAGGTGAGGAGATGCACACAGCTTCGACGATGCAGGAATGTAATTTGAACAGGCGGAAAAGGCGGCGAAAACTTTCAGTAGCGTAGGAACTTTGCTACTGCAACGGCCACGATGAGCAGCTTTACCAGCCAACCGGCAACGTAAGAGATGACGAACGGACGGGGCAGCTTGATAAATACGGCATTGGCGAGGATGAGAGGCAGCGGCGCAATGGCCCAGATGGCCGCCGCAAGTTTGACGCAGTTTTTCAAGCCCTCCACATCGAGCTTCCAGGCGAGAACGGCAAAGGCTGCGGAGGTGATGAAGGGCAGCGGCATGCTGAGCGCGACCGCTCGCGCAGTGTTGCCCTTGCGCCAGATTTCAGGGTAGCTCAAGCGCGCGTGCAGCCAGTCGCCGGCAAAAAACCAGTCGGTAAATGTGGTCACCACGCCAGCGCCAAGCACGACGGCGGCAAATCGCATCCAGTTCATGTGTAGCCTCCGTGAATGTCTATGGATAGAATACGCAGCAGAGCCGGAGTACGCGGGTTATCTCCAGCGGAAGATGCGCAGCGACACGGCGAACGGAACGACGAACCAGAAAAGCAGTATACCCAGCGGGGCCATGAGGTGCTGGATGCCGACACCCTGCAGCATGTTGGCGCGAAGGGCGTCGTTGGCGGCGGTGAGCGGCAAGGCGCGCACAAACGGCTGAATGACCGAGGGAAACCGTGATGCCGAAAAGAACACGCCGGAGAGAATCCACATAGGAAGCATGACCAGGTTCATCAAGCCAGAGACGGCTTCCATGGTTTTGGCGCGCGAGGCTACCAGCAGACCAAGCGCCGAGAAGACCATGGACGTGAGCACGCAGATGACGGCAAGCTGCCAGAGCGGCCCACGAAACGGCACTCCGAAAACAATGGCGGCAAAGCCGAGGAAGAACACCACCTCGATGACGAGCATGGCCAGTCGCGAGAGCAGGAACGAGGCCAGATATTGCCAGCGCGGCATGGGCGAGGCCACCATGCGCTTGAGGAGTTTCTTTTGCCGGGCCTCGACAATGGCAAAGCCCAGCCCCCACATGGCCGAGCCCATCAGGTTCATGCCGAGCAGCCCGGGCACCACAAAATCGATGTAGCGCGAGCCGGTTTCATGCACGGGCAAGTTCTGGGCATGGACGGCATCGCGCTGGCCGGCAGCCGCCTGCACGGCGCGATCGGCAATCATACGGGCCGTGCGCGCGTCGGGGTTGGTGTCGTCGAAGACATACTCGACACCGCCTGGCTGTTGCACGGCGAGCAGCAGGATCTTTCCGGTAGCCAGCGAATGACGGCCCGCGGCTTCATCCATCTGCGATGCGGCGAGACCTTTATCGGCAGCAAGCGCCTGGGTCAGCGGCGGTGTGGTGGCGGCGACCGGCAGCACGTCTGCAGGGCGGTTGCGAAAGGCAATGCCCAAGCCCACCGCCAGCAGAATGGGAAAGACGAATATCCAGAAGACGGCCTCAGGCTCGCGCAGCACGAGGAGAAAGCGAATACGTGTGAGTTGATAGAGGCTGCTGAGCTGGAGGCTACGCACACCGGCGCTGCTGTTGTTATTCATCGCGCAGATTCCTCCCGGTGAGCCGGACAAATACGTCCTCTAGCGTGGCGGAGTGAGTGCGGAACTCGGTGAGATGCAGGCCCTGCTGCTTTAGCTCCGCAAAGATGAGCGGCACGGCCGTGTGCAACTCAGTAACGGAGAGCTGATGAAGCGCATCGCTGACTCGATGCGACTGTACACCGGGAATTGCGGTAAGCGAGCCTGAGTCGATGGCGGCCGGCGCGGCTTCTTTGGCAAGAGATGCGCTAACGGCGAACTCGACAATATCTTCTCCGCCGACGGTGGCGATGAGTTGCTGCGGCGAGCCCTGCGCAATCACGCGGCCATGATCCATGATGGCAACTCGGTCGCAGAGACGCTCGGCTTCGTCCATGTAATGCGTGGTCAAGATGATGGTGCGGCCGGCACGTTTGAGCGCCTCCACGAGATCCCACAGGTGGCGGCGCGCCTGCGGATCGAGGCCCGTCGTCGGCTCGTCGAGAAAGAGCAATTCTGGATCGCCGACCAGGGCCGTGGCCATGGCCAGCCGCTGCTTTTGCCCGCCGGAGAGGCCGCCGACGCGCGCCTTGCGCTTCTCTTCAAGCTGAGCGGTGCGGATGGACTCGTCAATGGAGATGCCGTGGCGATAAAAGCTGCGGAAGAGGCGCAGCGTCTCTTCGACGGTGAGTTTGTCGGGGAACTGCGTTTCCTGCAGTTGAATGCCAATACGCTGGCGCAGCTCAAGCGAATGCTCGCGCCAATTGAGGCCGAGCAGTTCGACGGTTCCCTCATCCTGCTCGTTGAGCCCCTCGCAGACTTCGATGGTCGTGGTCTTGCCTGCTCCGTTGGGGCCCAGCAGACCGAAGCACTCGCCGCGATGGACTTCAAAGCCGAGGCCATCGACGGCCCGTACGTCGGCAAATGCCTTTTTGAGACCCCTAATCAGCAGCGCGGGAATAGCACCCGCGGAAATGTCAGAATTCGCTGTGTGTTGTTCCGTCACGGAGTTAGAGTATCGTATCGGAGGTTTCGGGTTCCTGAGTGGAGGATATCGCGGGAGTTAAGCGCAACAGATAACGCAATATTGACCGGTTTTTCACCCTCCATGCACGAATCCGGACCTACTGTTGCTGCAAGGCGCTGCCGGTCTGCCGCGGCTCTTTCTACTCCGCGCGATGACGCAGGCCGCACCAACGCGCGAGGTGAATTATGACCGCTCCTGCCCTTCCCGATCTCGGACCCGAAGGATCGCTGAAATCGCAACGGACCGCCTCCGGCTCCGCCGCTCTGGCGCACTCGTTCCTCGACAATCTGTTTTTTGTGCAGGGCCGCTCGCGCGACCGGGCCACGTACAACGATCTCTACATGGCGTTGGCGCACACTGTGCGTGACCGGCTGGTGGAGCGCTGGATACAGACGGTGCTGAACTACCGCGCGCAGGATGTGCGCGTGGTGTGCTATCTCTCCGCCGAGTTTCTGACCGGTCCGCACCTTGCGAACAATCTGATCAACCTGGGCATGTACGAAGAGGCCGAAGAGGCCATGCGCACGCTTGGCCTGGACCTGGAAACCTTGATCGAGCAGGAGGCGGAGCCGGGCCTTGGCAATGGCGGACTGGGCCGCCTGGCTGCGTGCTACATGGATTCGCTGGCCACGCTCGACATTCCAGCCGTGGGCTATGGAATCCGCTACGAGTACGGCATCTTCGACCAGGAGATTCGCGACGGCTGGCAGGTGGAGACCACCGATAAGTGGCTGCGGCTAGGCAACCCATGGGCGCTGGAGCGGCCTGAGGATTCAGTCGAGGTGAAGTATGGCGGGCACACCGAGACCTACACCGGCGAGAGCGGTCAGTTCCGCGTTCGCTGGATTCCCGGCAAGCTGGTGCGTGGCATTCCCAACGACACACCGATTCTGGGCTACCACACCAACACTGCCAATACCATGCGGCTGTGGTCGGCGCAGGCGGTGGAGTCGTTCAACTTTGAGAGCTTTAACACGGGCGATTTCTTCGGCGCGGTGCGGGAAAAAGTGGACTCGGAGAACATCTCGAAGATTCTTTATCCCAACGACGAAGAGATTCAGGGCAAAGTGCTGCGGCTGGAGCAGCAGTTCTTTTTTGTCTCCTGCTCGCTGCAGCACATTCTGAAGATTCAGAAGGCGGCGGATCGGCCTCTGGCAGAATTGCAGCGCAACTTCACCATCCAGATGAACGACACGCATCCGGCCATTGCCGTTGCCGAACTGATGCGGTTGCTGGTGGATGAGAACGACATGGATTGGGACACAGCGTGGTCGGTGACTACGCACACGCTTTCCTACACCAACCACACGCTGATGCCGGAGGCGCTGGAGAAATGGCCGGTGGCGCTGTTTGGCAAACTGCTGCCGCGGCATCTGGAGATCGTCAACGAGATCAACCGGCGGCATCTTGAAGATGTCCGTATGCGGTTCCCCGGCGACGAGGACCGCGTGCGGCGGCTCTCGATTATCGACGACAGCGGCGAACACTACGTGCGCATGGCTCACCTGGCCTCGCTGGGCAGCCACGCCATTAACGGAGTGGCCGCGCTGCACACGGAACTGCTGAAGACAAACGTACTGCGCGATTTCTACGAGCTTTCGCCGGAGAAGTTCAGCAACAAGACCAACGGCGTAACTCCGCGGCGCTGGATGGTGCTGGCAAATCCGCGGCTGGCGCACCTGCTGACCGCGCGGCTGGGACAGAGCTGGATTCACGATCTGGAGAAGCTGCGTAAGCTGGAACACTCCGTAGACGACCAGGACCTGGCGCGCGAATGGCGCGCCATTAAGCACTACAACAAGCAGCGGCTGGCAGCCTATATCTTTCAGACGCAGGGCATCGCTGTCGATCCCGACTCAATGTTTGACGTGCTGGTGAAGCGGCTGCACGAGTATAAGCGCCAACACCTGAAGGTGCTGCATATTCTGAGCCTTTACAAGCGCATTCAGCACAATCCCGATATCGCGATGCAGCCGCGCACGTTTGTCTTTGGCGGCAAGGCAGCGCCGGGCTACCGCATGGCCAAGCTCATCATCAAACTGATTCACTCTGTTGCAGAAACGATTCACGGCGATCCTATTGTTCGCGATAGGCTGAAGGTCATCTTCCTGCCTAATTACAACGTGAAGCTAGGGCACCACGTCTATCCCGCCGCAGATTTGAGCGAACAGATTTCTCTGGCCGGGCTTGAAGCCTCAGGCACCGGAAACATGAAGTTTGCAATGAATGGCGCGCTGACGATCGGCACGCTCGACGGGGCCAACATCGAGATTCGCGAAGAGGTGGGCGCAGAGAACTTCTTCCTCTTCGGACTGACGACGCCCGAGGTGGAACAGAAGAAGGCCGAGGGCTACAATCCGCGCACCTATTACGAGGCAAACCCGCAACTGCGCGAGATTATCGATTCGTTGAATAGCGGCGAGTTTTCGCACCGCGACCGCGGGCTGTTTGAGCCGCTAACGCAATCGCTGCTTACGCAAGACCCCTATATGCTGTTTGCCGACTATCAGTCGTACATCGATTGCCAGGACCATGTGGACCAGGCTTACCAGGACGCGGACCACTGGACGCGCATGTCGATCCTGAACGTGGCGCGCATCGGCAAGTTCTCGTCGGACCGCGCGATTCGCGATTACTGCTCGGATATTTGGAAGACCTGGCCAGTGAAGATCGAAGTGTAGGGACGGAGCGCGACGCCAAGCAGTTCTCTGCTTACTGAAACCTACTTGGCGTGGAGTTCGTCGAGCCAGTCTTGCATGTGGCCGAGAGCGCGCAGTAGGTTAAGGCGGGCTTTGCTCAGATCGAGGCCGGCATCGAGCGAGTCCTGATAGTTCTGGCGCTCGTTGATGCGCGCCTGCTGCTCGGCCTTGGGCGAGAGCTGCGGCGTTGCGCCGGGGCCAATGCCCGAACCATTGCCCGACTCAAGTTGCGCAAGCACAGCCTTCAACTGCTCGGCGGCGATTTGCTGCTTGAGGCTGGCGATCTCAGCGACCGTATCGAGTTCCCGCAGGCTGCCGGTGAGTTGGGCAATGGCGACATCGTTTTGCCGCTGCGCCTGCTCCACCTCGACTTTGGCGCGCAAGGCTTCTGCTGCGGATTCCTGGGCTTTGGCGTGAGCCATGGCGCTGAAGATGGGCAACTGAACTGAGAAACCGGAGCTGAAATCGGTTGAAGGAAGAGGCGTGTTGTAGTACTTGTTGATGTCGTTCAACAGCGTGGTGTTGCGATTGTAGAGTGCGCCGAAAGTGATTTCAGGAAACAGGCGGGTGTGAAAAGCATCGGCCTTGGCCGCATCCTCCCTGGACTTCGCCATGAATTGTGCGGATTCGATTCCCGGCGTCGAGCGCGGAGCCTCGTCCGCCCTGACGGCGGGAATCACAGGAATGCTGGCGTGGTCGGGAACGATGGAGCCGGCGGGAAGACCGGTGAGCGCAGAAAGCTGACTGGCCAGAGTGCCGGCGCGCGATTCAAGATGAATACGCTTGAGCTTAATTTGCTTCTCGGTTAGCTGCGCCTGCAAAAGGTCGCTCAGCGGATCGACGCCGGCTTCGGCGCGTTGCTGCTCGATCTCCACAAGCCGGCCCGCAAACTCCTCCTGCTGGCGCACGGCGGCAAGATCGCTATTCACGGTATCAAGCTCGATGTAGGTGGTTGAGGTATCGAGAGCCACCTGTTCGTGCGCCTCCTTCAGACTTTGCTCAGCAGCATTTACCCCGGCGCGCGCTGCGTGGATGTAGTTGATCTGCGACATGCTGAAGACCATGGATTGAACGTTGCCATCCCAGAGCGTGGGCAAGTTGCCCGTGAATCCAATCTCAGGGAAGGCAGGCAGCCCAGAGCCGAATGACATGACAGGGATGAACGCGTCGCGGCTCTGAGACAAGACGGCATGCGCTTTGGCAAGGTCGGCCTGGGCAAGTTTGACGACGCTGCTATTCTTCGCTGCCATGTCAACCAAAGTGGCGAGCGAAACCTGCGCGGGCAGCAATGATGGCGCGGCAAACGGAAGAACCAACAGGCTCAAACGGAAAAACCGGCGCAGAGAGAACAGCGGCGCTTGCGCAAGTCGCGCAGCCGAGGCTCGCGTGAACAATTGCGTCCATGCGCGGCGCGGGATGTTTGGCTTGCTCAAGAATCTAGCTGCTGGTATTAACACTCCCTGGCTCCGTTCAGATTCTAAAATCGAGTGCGGGTTTGTAGTCGTGGGCCAACTCGAGTGCGGCGGCCAGCTCTCGCTTAGCGCCGGCCATGTCGCCCATTTGCTTTTTTAGACGAGCGAGACGCAAGTGCGCTTCAAAGGCCGGGGCCTCCTCAGTCTTGTATTGACTGCTGAGATAGCTTTCGAGCATTCTGGCAGCAACATCGGGATCGCGACTGGTCTCAATCAGAATGCCTGCTCCGTCGTAAAGGGCAATGGCTGCGTGCTTGTCGCGGCTGGCTGCGCTCTCTGCGCTCTTCACGGCCGACTCCATCTCATCCCAGCGCTTGCGATGGCGATAAAAGCTGGCCAGCGATGTCCAAACAAGCGCGGGATGTGCGGACACGGCGAGAGCCTGCTTCAGCTCGTGCTCAGTTGCGCCAAAGTCGTTGCGCGCCTCGGCAATGTGCGCGTGCAACTCACCGGCGCTTGCGGGATCTACCTTGTCAAGCTCTGCGGCAACGCCGTCAGCTTTGTCCAGGCCGCCGCCGATAACGCTGGGCGCGTCTTTGTAGAACTCGCCCAGATCCATCAGCGCCTCCGCATTGCGCGGATTGAGACGGACTGCTGTTTCAAACTCAGACCGCACCTGTTTGGCCAGGGAGTAGGCGCTCAAAAAGCTGGCGCGGCCCGCCTTTTCGCCAAGCGCGCGGCCCAGCCACATGTGATCGTCGGAGTTCTGGCCATCGAGGCTGACCGCCCGCCGGCATTCGCCGATCGCAGCGTCCCACTGCTGCAAGGCGAAGTGGACGCGGCATTCGAGGTTCTGCGCTTCGGCAATGTTTGCGCCGGCCAGGGGAAGCGCGCCGATCTGGGCCAGTGCGACGTCGGCCTGCCCGGCCTGCAGAGCCTGATTAGCTCTGGCAAGCGCTTGCGCCGTGGCGGCAACCTGCGCCGTGGCGGGCACAACTGTGGCGGCCGCAAGCAGCCCCACGGCCAGCCGGAGAGAAGACGCGGCCAGCGTGTTCACTTGACAACCTTGATCGAAACGCCTTCCTGCAAAGGCTGCCCTGTGGTTGTTCCCCTGGCCACCCAATCGCCTTGCTGGAGTCCGCTGATGATGGCGGCGTGCGTCAGATTGACAATGCCGGTAGTGACCGGCGTGCGCACCAAAGTATTGCCGACAATTTTGAAGACGTACGTTTGACCCTTAAGTGAGAACAATGCCTCGCGCGGAATGCTAAGCGAGTTGGGATCGCTGGAGGTGGTGACAGTGATGTTGACGTTGGTGTCGGGAAGCAAGCCGCCGTCAGGGCCGTCGATGCCAATCAACGCTTCGCCGACGTGCCGGTTGCCATAGGTGACAACGGTGATGGGGATGCGCTCAATGTGTCCGCGCCACTCGCGGCCCGGCTTGGCATCCCACTTGATCACGATGCTTTGACCGTCTTGCAAATGGCCGATATCCGGTTCGTCAAAATAGGCGCGCACGCGCTCGTGGCTAAGGTCGGCCATCTGCAGAAGGAGCCTGCCCTGCTCGGCAAAAGCAGTACGCGCAACCTGGATGTCAAAAACCGTTCCCGCAATGGGCGCGCGAAGAACAGTCTGCGCCAGAACATGGCGGGCGGCGGCAAGATTTTCTTGGGCGTCAGCAACGGCTGCGCGCGCACGGGCTATTTCCGACGATGAGTAACGATTAGTTGCGGACTGCTGGGCGGCAAATACAGCGGCCTGCGCCGATTGCAGGCGTGCTCGCGCGCCGCTTACCTCCCCGGCCGAGGCTGCGCCGGCTTGATTGAGCTTCGTCAGCGCGTCAAGATCGTGCTGCGCCTGGGATTGTTCCAGCTGAGCGCGAGCAAGATCGGCCGCGGACATCTGCTGCTGCTCCTGTGTGCCGCTATGCAGTGCGGCGTCAAGAGAGGCCTGCGCGGCCTTTTCCGCGCTCTCGGCGCTAGCCACACGCGCCCGCGCGTCAGTGTCGTCAAGGACCATGAGCAACTTGCCCGCTGGAACCTTGTCGCCGGGCTGAACGTAGATGGCTTTTACCGTGGTCGACATGGGACTAAAGAACTGGTAGTTGTTTTCCGGTTCAACGCGTCCGTCGGTACTGTTGGTGCTGCTCAACGCCTCCCGGCCAACTTGCGCCGCACGCACAGTGAGCTTGGTACGGAGCATGTACCGCGTTGCGAAGAACACGAGGATGAGGACAACGGCCAGACTTCGCCACAACCAGAGACGGAGCCGGTACGACTGCTTTTTCTCTTCAGCCATTTATCTAACCAGAGTCAGTATATCTGACTCAAAACTTGGGCAAAGGGAGCAAAAAAATGTAGCGGAAGCCGGAGAGGGGGCCCGATTGGCTGACCGTACAATAAGGTTATGGCGACAGGCCCCAAAAACTCTCCGCGCTACACCGACGAGCATGCCAAGGCGGGACTCGATTTTGCCTTTCCGGCGATTGAGACGTGGGAAAACCAGTTTCCCGGCTACGAGATCCTGATTGACGATCCCGAATTGACGTCCGTGTGCCCTAAGACCGGGCTGCCCGACTTTGGCGTGCTCACCATCCGCTACATGCCGCGCGAGCGCTGCCTGGAGCTGAAATCCCTGAAAGAATATCTCTTTTGCTACCGCAATCTAGGGATTTTTCAAGAAAACATCGTAAACCAGGTGCTGGAAGATGTGGTGAAGGCCTGCAATCCGGTGTGGGCGGTGGTGCGCGGCGAGTTCCGGCCGCGCGGGGGTATCGGCACCACGGTGGAAGCCCGCTGGCCCCGGCCAACTGCGTAAAGCCAGAGACAGGCTGCGGCGGCTGCTCCCGAATGCGGTGTAAGATTCGATTTATCGTCCGGCCTGTGCGATTGACACCCCATTGTCCCCTGCCCCATCCAACGTCCGCGCCCGCTTTGGCCCAGCCTTGGGAACGTTCTTGCTGCTCATTGGGCTAAACCTGCTGAACTATATCGACCGCTACATTCTGCCCGGAGCCCAGCCGCTCATCCAGCGCGAGTTTCACGCGACCGACCAGCAGATGGGCGCGCTGACCACGGCGATGTTCGCGGTGTATATGCTGGCCGCGCCGCTGACCGGCTGGATGGGCGACCGCTTCAGACGCAAGCCGCTGATCATTGCCGGAGCTACTCTATGGAGCCTGGCAACTCTGGCGACCATCTGGGTGCACAGCTACTGGACGTTTTATCTGCGCCAGGGGTTTGTGGGAATCGGCGAGGCCACGTTCAGCATCTATGCGCCTTCGGTGCTGGCCGATTTTTATCCCGAGCGCGACCGCAATCGCATCCTCTCGATTTTTTATCTTGCCATTCCGGTAGGCGCGGCGCTGGGCTATCTGGCGGGAGGCGAGATGGGCAGCGCGTGGGGATGGCGCTCTCCATTTTTGATCTGCTCGATTCCTGGCCTCGTGATTGCGGCGCTGTATCTGGGGTTGGGTAAGGAACCGGAGCGCGGCGCGGCGGACCATGTGAAGACGAGCGCAACGCGCGCAACATTTGGGGGACTGTTCACCAATGCAGCATTTTTGACAGCCACGTTCGGCATGGCCACGCTGACCTTTGCCATGGGAGGGATTTCAGCGTGGATGCCGACGTTTCTGCATCGGTATGTAGGCCTGACTGTAGCCAACGCCAGCCTGACCGTGGGCTCTATCACCATTGTCGACGGCATTGCCGGAACACTTACGGGCGGATGGATTGCGCAGATGTGGCTGCGCACCAATCACCGCGCGCTCTACCTGCTCTCGTGCTGGAGCGTGGTGCTGACGATTCCCTGCGGGGCGCTGGTGTTTTTCGGTCCCAAGGCATGGACCATCCCTTCCCTGCTCGCCGCCGAGTTCTTCCTGTTTCTGAATACGGGCCCGCTGAACGCGGCCATCGTGAATTCAGTGTCTGCACCGGTGCGCGCGACGGCGATCTCGCTTGAGCTTTTCTGCATTCACGCTTTCGGCGACACGTTTTCGCCGCAGATTATCGGCGCCATCTCTGACCGCTCGAACCTGAGCATCGGGCTGGGCGCGACGCTGGTGATGCTGGTCGTCTCCGCGGCGATTTTACGGTTGGGCATGCGCTATGCGCCGCCGCTCGAAGAGATGCCGGTTGCCTGATCTTTGCGGACCTTTTGAACGGCTCTCTCAAATCTTGCGCGATTCGGCGATACTGGCAGAGTGATCGCTGCAATCGTTCCCATGCAAATATTGATTGCACTGAACTGGCTGATGGCCGCAGTGCTGGGGTTGCGCGCGATTGACGCGTGGCGCGGCATGGCGTCGATAGAAGACATTACGCAAGACTGCGAGGCGCTGGCGTCAGCATCCGGGGCCGATGAGATTACGGTTGTGGTCCCCGCGCGGAATGAAGAGGCAGCGATTGAAGCCTCGCTGCGCTCGCTGCTTGCGTCAACCGGAGTGCGGCTGAGGATTATCGCGGTGAACGACCGGTCGACGGACGCAACCGGCGCTTGCATGGATCGCGTGGCGGCCGAGACGCAGGTCTGCGGCGGTCCGCACAGCCTAAGCGTGATTCACGTGCAGAAGTTGCCGGCGGGCTGGCTGGGCAAGCCCCATGCAATGGCGATGGCCGCACGGCAGGCCACTTCGCCGTGGATTCTCTTCACCGATGGCGACGTGCTGTTCGATAAGCGGGCGCTGGCGCTGGCGCTGCGCGCGGCCAAGAGACTTGATGCCGATCACCTGGTCCTGATTCCATCGCTCATCTTAGAAACGACTGGCGAAGCAGCTATGCTGGCGGCGATGAACTTTATGGGCCAATGGATGGTGCGGCTGTGGAAGGTGCAGGACAGGCGCGCGCGGGATTTTATCGGTGTGGGCGGATTCAACCTTGTGCGGCGCGAAGTTTATGAGCGGCTGGGCGGATTTGAAGCGCTGAAGATGGAAATTCTGGACGACGTGCGCTTCGGCTGGCTGGTGAAGCGTGCGGGCTTGAAGCAGCGCGTCGTGGTGGGACCGGGGCTGGTGCGGATTCGATGGCTGCAGGGCGCATGGGGCGTTGTGCGCCTTGCCGAGAAAAACGGATTTGCGGCCTTCCGATTTCGCACGGGACAGGCGCTGCTGGCGTGCCTGGGAACTGCGGCACTTGCGCTGTTGCCGTTGGCGGCTATGGCTGCGGGCGGATGGGCGCTTGCGGCGGGCCTTCTGAGCTATGCGGCCATCGCAATAACGTATTGGGCGAATCGTAAAGTGACGCAGACGCCGGCGTGGCTTGCCGTGCTGTTTGCGCCCGCCACGCTAGTGTTGCTCTATGCGCTGCTGCGGTCGACGGTGCTGGCGCTGGTGCGGAAGGGCGTGGATTGGCGGGGAACGCGTTATTCACTTGCAGAGCTTCGCCGCAACGCCGGGCGAGGGTGGTAAACGACAGCCGTGCCTGCCGCCGCTCAACAAGTTGAGAAGAAACTAATCCTGGCCACTAGATTCAACGGTTTTGTAACAAGGGCACGGCTTCACAGGCTTCGAAAAACTCATCCTGGCAACTACATTCGGCAGATTTGTAATAAGGGCACGGCTTCAGCCGGGCCACAAATAATTGAAAAGAAAAGTTGGGGCTTCAGCCCCTGCCGGACTTCCTTCGCACCGAAGCAACTGCATCGCTTTTTTCGCAACCTGCGAAGCCCGCTTACGACGGCTATTTCGCCGGACGGGTTTCCTGGTCGCGGGTGTTCATGAATGCGCGGTGCGCGCCCTGGGAGCGGAGATTGGGGTCGCCGATAGGCGCGCGTTCGTCCTCTGCCGAGAAGCCGCGCGCAAGCAATGGGTTGGGCCTGAACTTGGGCGGACCGCCTTTGAATTGGCGCGCGTGGCTTAGCACCATTCCCGCACGGCCGTGCATGGGCTGCACAATGCCGCGGATGTTCACGTCCATATCTCTGTACTGGCGCAGTTCGCCTACTTCGTCACGGTCCTGGCGCAGGCTCACGATGGTGAAGCGGCAGGCGTCGTCCGGCGTGGCAGGCGGGCATACATCGAGAAAGCGCGTGCCATTGCTCAGCTCCACCACATCGTAGACGTGAGCGGTGACGCAAACATCCTTGTTGATGAGCGTTGAAGCTTCGCCAGCCTGCACGCATGGCTTTGCTGCGGCGAACGCAAGCGTGGGTGCGAAAACCAGCGCGATATGGAGCGTAGAAAGCCTCATTGGAGTTGTTGCAAGGAGGGTAGCGTGGAATAGCTGCGAAGGAAAGTGCCCAAAGTCACGTGGAGGGTGTCTTTACAGGTTCCGGGATAAGTGACGGAGCAGGCGAACAGGCGCGGGGTTGTGGCCCCGCGCCCTATTTTTAGCGGGCTCCGACTAGCTCACCGGCTTTTGCGGATTGCCCGTAGTGGCTCTCGACGTACTTGTCGAGAATGTCTTTGAACTCGGCCACGATGGAGTCTCCGCGCAGCGTAGTCGAGAGCTTGCCATCGATGTAAACCGGGGCAACGGGATCTTCGAAAGTTCCGGGAAGGCTGATGCCGAGGTTGGCGTGCTTTGACTCGCCGGGGCCGTTGACGATGCATCCCATAACGGCCAGCTTGAGCTCCTCGACACCGGGATACTTTTTGCGCCACTCGGGCATTGAGGTGCGCAGGTAGGTCTGGATCTGCTCGGCAAGCTCCTGGAAGTATGTGCTGGTGGTGCGCCCACAGCCGGGGCAACTGGTGACCTGCGGCATAAAGCTGCGGATGGAGAGCGATTGCAGAATCTGCTGCGCGGCCTGCACCTCCTCAGTGCGGTCGCCGTTGGGCTTGGGTGTAAGGCTCACACGAATGGTGTCTCCAATGCCGGCCAGCAGCAGCGGCGCAAGACCGGCGGTGGAGGCGATAAGGCCCTTGGCGCCCATGCCGGCTTCAGTCAGTCCAAGATGGAGCGGGTAGTCGCAGCGCGCGGCCAGGTTGGTGTAGACATCGACCAGGTCGCGCACGCCGCTGACCTTGGCCGAGAGGATGATCATGTCGTGGCCCAGGCCGTAACGCTCGGCGGCAGAGGCGGAGTCGAGAGCGCTCACGACCATGGCTTCCATCATTACGTCGCGCGCCGGCTCGGGATTGGACTTCTTGCTGTTCTCGTCCATCATGCGCGTGAGCAGGGACTGATCGAGCGAGCCCCAGTTGACGCCGATGCGGACGGGCTTCT